>CAZUNW010000026.1:4269-5112 GCA_964621425.1 uncultured Chryseobacterium sp.
TCGGTGGCGTGCAGCATCCCATGCGCACTGCAGCCGTGCACCCCCCCCCACGCCACGTAGGTCCAGCTCGCACCGTGCCACAGCCCGCTGACAAGGAAAACCAGCAGCAGGTTCATGTACCAGCGCCACCGCACCACCCGGTTGCCGCCAAGCGGGATGTACAGGTAATCCCGGAACCAGCTGCTGAGGCTGATGTGCCAGCGGCCCCAGAATTCGCTGATGGACGTCGACCGGTACGGCGTCCGGAAGTTGACCATGAGGTCGAAGCCCATGACCCGTGCGGCGCCCAGTGCGATGTCGGTGTATCCGCTGAAGTCGCAGTAGATCTGCAGGGCGAAGAGGTAGGTGGCGAGCAGGGTGGCCGCGCCACCGAGGTCATCCGGGGCGCCGTACACGTGGTCCACGACCACGGCGCAGCGGTCCGCGATCACCAGCTTCTTGAAGAACCCCCAGAGCATCTGCTGCAGGCCGTGCACCACGCGGGCATGGTCCCACGTGTGCGCGCGGTCCAGTTGTGCCAGGAGGTTGCCGGGCCGCTCAATGGGCCCCGCCACAAGCTGCGGGTAGAACATCACATAGAGGGCGAAGATGCCCGGACGGCGCTCGGCCCGCTGGCGGCCGTAATACACCTCGATCGTGTAGCTGAGGCTCTGGAAGGTGTGGAAACTGAGGCCGATGGGCAGCAGGATGCCGAGGTCCCTGGGGGTATAGGCGATACCGATGGAATGGAGCACACCGGCCATCGATGCGTCCAGGAACGCATAGTACTTGAAGAAGGCGAGCACGCCCAGGTTGGCCACGATGCTGGCGGTGAGCCACATGCGCCTTCGCCGCGCGGTGCTG
>CAZUNW010000026.1:5122-8244 GCA_964621425.1 uncultured Chryseobacterium sp.
CGTTGCGACGTTGTATTAATTCTATCTTTATCAGCCGGGCGGCCTTCGCCGCGGGGTGCTGTGCTGGAGGAGGAGGCCGGCGGCGTAGTCCACCATGGTGGTGAAGGCCAGGATCAGGATGTAGGCCGGAACGAAGGCCATGTAGAACCAGCAGCTGGCGAGAAGCAGCAGGAGCCACCGGAGGCGGTGCGGCAGAACGAAGTAGCCGGCCGTCACCAGCGGGAAGAAGATGAAGCAGAATGCGAAGGAGTTGAAGAGCATCCGCTGGCGTGGCTCAGCGCGCGCGGCCTGCGGCGCGCGTGAGGCGATGGCAAAAATGCCCAAAATTGACCTCCGCCTGGAACCCGGCGGCCCAGGCGGCACGCACGCCGGCCCGGAATACATCGGTGTATTGCGGACCCGAGCGGAAGGCATCCAAGTGGGCCGCGATGGCGCGGGGATCGGGATCGTGCGGCAGCAGGGTGCCGGTGGCAGGGCCCACCACCTCGCACACGCCGCCCGCATCCGCGGCGAGCAGCGGTATGCCGAAGCTCGCTGCCTCCTGCAAGGCCACGGGCACGCCGCCCTCGGTGCTGCTCAGGTGCACGAACAGGTCAACCGGTGCGCTACGATACCACGCCAGCAGGTCGCGGTTGGCGATGTTGCCGGGCAGCTCGGCGCGGACATGCGGGGGCAGGTGGCGCAGGGCCATCCCGATCGCGCGGCGCTCCGGGCCCTCGCCGAAGTGCGTCCAGCGCACCGGAACCTTCACATGCATCAGCGCCTCCACCAGCAGGTGTACCCGCTTGATGGGCACAAGGTGGGAGGCGGAGGCGAGGCGCAGTTCCGCCGCTGGCGACCAGGGGCCCGGGCCGTGATCGAACGTGCCCAGCCGGGCCAGCTCACAGCGCCCCGCATGCCGGGGATAACGGGATGTAATGTGGTCAAGCCCGGCCTTGGACACCAGGAACACCCGCTGCATGTGGGCCATCTGCAGGTCCTGGAACATGGGCCATGCGCCGGGCCAGCGGTCGGGATAGAGGTCGAAGCCGTGCATGCGTGCGATGAAGCGTACACGGTCGTCATTCATGTGCAGCAGAGCCAACGCGGTGGCGTGATCGGCCATCCAATAGCTGTAGAGCACCACCCGTTCCGGATCGAAGTCACGGAAGAGTCCCGTACGGTAGCGGTGCATCCGTTGCAGCGCCTGCCGCATCGCGGCCCTGGCATCGGGCCAAAGGCGGTCGCGCACGGCGTCGGATGGTGCGGATGCACGAACGGCGCGCCACATGCGCCACCATGTGCGGGCATGGCGCAGCACAAGCAGCGGGGAGGCCACCGCATACGGATGGCGGGGCGGCGGCACCACCTCCACGTTCGGCGGCAGGGTGCGCATGCCCTCATCGGCCACCAGCGGAATGATGCGTATGCGGTCGAAGCTGCGCGCGAGGAAGGGCAGCTCGTTCTCCAGAAAGGGCTCCCCCAGTCCGTAAGGAAACCGCATGGTGAACAGCCAGAGCTCCTTCATGACCGACCGGGGGATGTGGCCGCGCGCAACAGGTACCAGAGCCGGTCGGCCCGGAGCCCTCCACCCAGCCGCAGGTGGGTCCAGGCGGCCGCGGCGCTCCGGTCGGCGAGGGGATGGAAAAGACCTTCCCATGCCTGCACCAGCCGCCTTGCGAACGCCTCGGCGGGGAAGCTCCCGGAAGCCGCGTTCCAGCCCTCCAGGCGGCGCAGCCAGACATGGAGCGCACGTACATCCGCCGGCGACGGTGGACGCACGAACATGCGCAGGGCCATCAAGTGGGACCGCACATCATCGTCGGTGTGCGGCACGCTGTACCATTCGAACACACGGCGGACCAGGCGGTCATGGTCGGCGATGCGGTCCCTGCCGTGGCTGATGTTCTGCTCCCCGCGGCGGTAGAGGGTGAGCGGCGCGTCGAGGTTGCCAAAGGCCGTGAGGGGCGCCATGCGTGCCCAGAAGAGCCAGTCCTCGCCCACGCGCGGCCAGTCATCGCCGTAGCGGAGGTGGTGGTCCTCGATCACGGACCTGCGCAGGATGGAAGCACCCTGGCTGACGGGCACGCCGAAGAGCAGCTGGGCCTTGCACTCCGAGTCGGTGAGCGGGAACTTCCAGACGCGGTCGCGAGCGCCGAACAGCTGCAACCATCCACCGCTGGCGCCCACTTCGGGGTGGGCCTCCATGAAGGCCACCTGACGCTCCACGCGGTCGCGCACCATGAGGTCGTCGGCGTCCAGGCGCACCACATAGCTGCCGGTGCACGCATCAAGCCCCGCATTGGCCGCACCGCCCGGTCCGCGGTTCACAGGCAGCGCGATGATGCGCAGGCGCGGGTCCGTCTCCGCGCGCAACAGCGCGAGGCTGTCATCCGTGCTGCGATCATCCACAGCAACCACCTCGAGGTCGGCGTGGCTCTGCGCATACACGCTGTCCAGGCACTCCCGCAGGAAGGGCGCCTTGTTGTGTACGGGGATGAGGACGCTGACCTTCATGGGCGCAGATGGCGCCATTTGCGGCGCAGGCGGAAGGTCCACCAAGTGGGTGCGCGGAGCTGCGTGTCCAATTGCTCCCAGCGGAGGAGGAGCTCAGCATCCAGGTCACGCAAGTCGCGCAGTGTTACGGCGCGCTTCAGGGCCTTCATCATCCGGAACTGCTCGCGCCGGTGGACCACGCCGTGCCACTTCAGCAGGAAGTGGAGCGTCATGCCACGCACCTCCGACCGATGCTCCGGACCCACCGGGATGCCGCGCAGCCCATCGCGCAGCTGGTGACCGATGGCGAGCACACGCGCCAGCTCGCCCTGTCCGGTCAACATGCAGAGGCCATGCAACAGGCTGGCCAGCTCGTCCAGGAAACCGTGGTGGGCGGTGACCGTCTTGCTTTCCTGGTGGAGGCGGAACACGGCAAGGTCGATGGGTTCGAAGCGCATGTGCGCCACGCCATGGCGGAACAGCACCTGCCACCAGAGCTCCACGTCCATCACATACCTCAGGGAGGGGTCCACACCGCCCAGTGCCTTCACCACGTCCATGCGGTAGAAGGTGGCGGGCTGGTTGATCACAGGGTCGCGGAACAGGCGCTGCGCTTCGGACAGGCCGCTGGCAGCGGCCGCGAGCTG
>CAZUNW010000026.1:8254-17961 GCA_964621425.1 uncultured Chryseobacterium sp.
CACGCGGCCGCCATAGACCAGCAGGGCGGGGTCGGCGGCGAAGGCGGCGGCGACCCGCTCCAACGCGCCCGGCAACAGGAGGTCGTCGCTGTTGAGCCAGTTGAACACCTCACCGGAGGCATGGCACAGGCCCTTGTTGATCGCATCGCTCTGCCCCCTGTCGGGCTCGCTGCACCACCAGTGGAGCCGGTCGGCATGGCGGCGGATGATATCCGCGGACCCGTCACCGCCGGCGCCGTCCACCACGATGTGCTGCACGCCCCTGCCCTGCTCCTCCACGGAGGCCAGGCACTCCTCCAGGTAGGCGGCCTGCCTGAAGCTGGGGGTCACGATGCTGATGGGTGGGGCTGTGCTCATCGGGCCACCTGCAAAAGAAGGTCAAGCATGCGGTCGGCGGTGTGCTCGATGCTGAAGCGGCCCGCAACGAACTCCGCCGCGCACTGGCCCATGCTGTGGGCCGCCTCCCGGTCGTCAACGAGGGTGTTCATGCGATCGGCGAGGGCCCGGGCACCACCGCCATAGAGCAGGCCGGTGATCCCGGGCAGCACCAGGTCCGGCGTGCCCCCGCTGGCATGGCCCACCACGGGAAGACCGGTGGCCATGGCCTCCACGATGCTGCGCCCGAAGGCCTCGTCGCGGGAGGTGGACACCAGGGCATGGACCTGCATGCAGAGGCCGGGCACATCATCGACGAAACCGGGCAGGGACACGGCGCCGGTCAATCCCAGTTCCTCGATGCGGCGCTTCAGTTCCCTGTCGCGTCCGGTGCCCGCGATCACGAGCTTCACCTCCGGATGCAGGGCACGGACCAGGGCCAGCGCCTCCACGGCCTCCACCTGCGCCTTGCCCGGATGGATGAGCCCGACCTGCAGGAAGGTGAACGGACCACGGGTCCAGCGGGCCTCCCCGGCGGCGGCCAGCGCGGGATAGGTGGCTTCGTGGAAAACGCCGTTGGGTACCACTTCGATGCGTGTGCCTTGCGGCACGTAGCGCAGGAGGTCCTCGCGAACGGCCCCGGAGATGGCCACCAGGCATCGCGCGGAGGACAGCGCACGGCCGTAGGCGCGCCTGCCCGCGTCCAGATGCAGCCGGTAGTGCCTTTCGGGCAGTTCACGCACGTGCCACAACAACGGCAGGCGGAGTGAAGATGCAAGCTTGTGGGCGATGGGTACCGCCGAGGAGTTGGCCACGAGCACCTCGATGCCCGCCTGGTGCAGCAGGGGTAACGCATGCGCGATCGCGGCGCGGTTGGCGCGTTTGCGCTGCCGGGCGGCCAGGCGATAAGACCACCATTGACGGAGCCTGTGGTGGGGCCTGCCCATGTAGGGTCGTTCGCTCATCCACGGCTGGAAGGGCACCACCGCCACCCCGATACCCGCGGCGCGCGCATGCACGGCCAGGGGGCCCTCCCGCGGCAGCACGATCAGCGGGTCTATGGCGCCCCTGCGCTTGAGCTCCTGCACCCATTCCAGCAGCGAGCGGTTCGCGCCATAGAGCTCCGGGTAATGGGTGAGGCAGGCCACGCGCAACATCGCCCCGAAGGTGGGCATAATCGCGCCGATCCGATCAACGCCTGCACACGGACCGCAGGATATCCGCGAGGGAGGCGATGCGGTCCTCAACGCGGTGGGCGCCCTCCACGCGGGCGCGGCCCGCCTGCCCCATGCGGAGCGCGAGCGCGGGGTCCCCCGCCAGCCTGAGCATGCTGCCCGCCATGGTGCCGAGGTCGCGCTCCGCGCACAACAGGCCGCTCACACCCTCCTCCACCACGTCCGGGATGCCGGCGTGCCGCGTGGATACCACGGGAAGGCCGCAGGCCATGGCCTCGAGCACGCTGAGCGGCGTGCCCTCGTGGTCGTTGTCCACTGTGACAACGCTGTGCTGCACGAATGCGCGCGAGGCGGCCATGTGCGCGGCCACCTGGTCGGGGGAAAGCACGCCGGGAAGGTGCACCACGCCTTCGAGGCCAAGGGCGGACACCAGCTGGCGCGTACTTTCCCACAGCGGACCGTTGCCGGCCATGGTGAGGCGCATGTCGGGGTCCCTGCGCCACGCCTCATGGAAGGCCAGCAGGGTCAACTGCGGCGCCTTCTTCTCCACGAAGCGGCCAACGGCCAGGAAGTGAGGGGGCGCCTGATCCGGCCGGCCTGCCCGGAACCGGGCGACATCGATGCCGTAGCAGTTGTAATGCAGTCTGGCGGCATCAGCCCCAAGTTGCAAGAGCTGGCGCTCCATCTCCCGGCTCACCACCACCACCGCTGCGGCCCCTTGCAGGAGCCGATGGTAGCCTTCATGGTCCTTGATCAGCTTCACGTGGAAGGCATCCACACCGTGGAAATGCACCACGAGCGGGACCCCAGCGCGCCTGCAGGGATCAAGCATGGCATCGCCGGTGGGTCCGTACTCGGCCAGGACCACGTCGATGCGGTGCCGCTTCAGGAGGCGGGCGATCCGGTGCCGGAGCATGCCTTCGGCCGGGGCACCCAGGATGCGGGAAGCCAGCCGCCGCGCGAGCGTGGGCGGAAGGAGCAGGCCACCATCGGCATCCCTGCGGGGAAGGTGGCCATCGGTGAGCACCAGCTGCACGCCGGGCAGTCGGCCGATGTGCGCGGCGATGAAGGTCTCGCTGTAGGCGTTGCGGTTGGGGCTGACGATGCAGAGGCGCGGATGCATTTGCGTGGGCTTACGCGATGGCCATGGTGCGGGCCGGGGTGCGTCGTGGGGCGGAGGGGGATCGGTGCATGGTCCGCAAGATCGGCAACGGTTCAGGCCGACGGTGCGCGCCGGACCGCACGCAGCACGATCACCCAGCGCCGCCGTGCCAGGAAATAGCGGGGCGCACTGACCAGCGCCCGGAGCCAGCGCCAGCGGTCCATGCGGGTCATGGGTTGTCCGCCCACCTGATCGAGGTGGCGGTCACAGATGGTGTCGATGTGTGGCCTCCAACGCCCCGTGGTGAGGCCATCGAGGCGCTGCCACTCGAGCATCCGGAGACGGTGGATGTTGGTTCGGGCGAAGAGACCCTGGGCGGAAAGCCCCTGTCCGTGCAACCTGTAGAAGCTCATGGCCCCGTCCACCCGCCGCAGGCAGCCCTGCACTGCAGCACAGGCGAAGAACCACATGTCCCCGCTTCCCGCATGCCAGCCGGCGGGGCCCGTGATCATGCGCCGCACTTCAGGCGTGTTGCGCCATAGGAACGCCCCCGGGTGGAACGGTGCCCGCAGCCCCACCACCTCCTCAAGGCCCATCCGCTCCGGCAGGTTCTCCCGCCAGGGCCCGACCAACACGCCTTCCGCATCCATCACCATGGTCTGGTGGTACGTGCCCATGCAAGCCGCATCGGACTCCAGCAGGTCCACCTGGCGCTGCAGCTTCAGCGGGTCGAGCCAGCCATCGTCGCCATCGATGAAGTGGATGTAGCGGCCACGCGCCATGGCATGGAGCTGCATGAAGTTGCGCCTGCCCGTGGGGCAGCCCTCGATACGCCAGCGCCGCACGCCGTGCCAGTGGAACACCCGGAAGCGTTCATCCTCGCGCGACACGCGGTCGCATTCAGCCGCCGTGCCGTCCGTGGACCCGTCCTCCCCCACCAGCACCTCGAACGAGAAGGTGGTGCGCTGCGCCCTGATGCTCTCCAGGCAGGCGGCGATGTAGGGCCCGTGCTGGTAGGTGCACACAAGGACCGAGACCAGCGGGGCGGTCGGGGACTTCGGGTTGGCGGATCCGTGCATGGTGTGTCGGACGCGAAGGTGATCAGATCGCGTGGAATGGCCGCCGATCCACTATCTTGGACGACCAAGAGAGCGCCCCATGAGCACCTCAATCATCGACCCGGACCTGCGGACCGGCTCCAACTTCAAGGTCGGGCATTTCACCATCATCGGCAAGGGCTGCGTATTCGGAGAGAACGTCACGATCGGCAGCCACACCATCATCGGCGACAACGTGCACCTGGGCGATGGCAGCGTGGTGGGCAACCATTGCGAGATCGGCAAGGGACTGCAGGCCGGGGCGAATGTGGTGCTTCAGGGGCGCATCCGCACGGCCGACGGCTGTGTGATCGAGGATGGCGCCACCCTGAAGTACGGGACCATCCTCACCAGCAAGGTGCTCATCAAGAAGAAGGCCTTCCTGGGGCCGAACGTGATCACACTGGGCAGCACGCACCTGCACGAGACGAAGCACGGTACTGTGATCGGCGAGCGCTGCTACATCGGCGCCGGCAGCAAGATCGCGGCGAGCGTGCAGATCGCGGACGATGTAACCGTGGGGGCCATGGGCTTCGTGAACAAGGACATCGCCGAGAGCGGCATCTATGTCGGTGTGCCCGTGAAGCCGCTCCGCCAGAAGGATTTCTGGAAGAGCAAGGATTTCGTGGAGGGCGGTTTTGAGCAATAGTGCTCAGCCCAAGGGGCGTGGCATGCCCGATGGGCGTTCCTTGCCGGGCATGCGCCTGGCAGGCACTCCCGCCAGGATGGAGCCGGGCTCGGTTGAGTCGCTGACCACGGCGGCCCCCACGCCCACGATCGTACCCTCGGCCAGCACCGTGTGCGGACGTACGCTGCATCCCGCACCGAGGAAGGACCGCGCACCGATGCGCACGGAACCGGCGATGCTGATGTTGTTCGCCAGGTGGCAGTGCGGGCCCAGCACGGCACTATGGCCGATCTTGCTCCCGTGGGCCACCATGCAGCCCTCCCCGATCGTCGTCAACTCATTGATCATGCCGCGCACCACGGTCACATCGGTGCCGATGAAGACATCGTCCCCGATGCGGACACCGCCCAGTTGCGGCAGCACCACGCGCGACCCGTCCGGTGCCCAGACCCAGGCCACACCGGTGGCGCCGATGCAGCTGTTGGGTTCGATCACCACACGCTCGCCGATCACAGAACCGTCCATGATCACCACGTGCGCATGCACACTGGTGTCCGCACCGATCGTGCAGGCGCCGATCACCGCGTAGGGCCCGATGTGCACGCCTGGACCGATGACCGCATCAGGATGCACGATGGCCGTGGCATGGACCGCGGGCTCCTCCTGCCGGGGAAACAGGTGGGCGCACACGCGGTAGAAGGCGAGCTGCACATCCCCCTCGATGGCCAGCGCGGAACAGGATGCGGTGGCGCGCGCCACCGCCGGTCCGCACATGACCACGGAGCCCTCGAGCGAATCGAACGGCCCCGGGGCGTCGCCCGTGTAGTAGTAAAGGCCGCCGGGCTCCTTGTGCAGCAGGCTGCACACCTTTGTCACCGGCCTTTCCGGACCAACCAGCCGGTGTGGAACACCCAGTTCGGACAGCGCCCGCATCACCTGTGGCAGGGTGCATTGATTCCTGGGCGTCATGGGGTGAGGCGTGGGTGATGCAATGGTATCCCGGCGGTTCATTCCAAGGTGCGGAGCACCTGCCCGGCGATGCGGTCGATCCACTCATCGGACAGGTCGTGGTAGAGGGGCAGGCACAGCACGCGCAGGGCCACATCGGCCGCGACCGGGCAATTGCCGGTGCGTTCCACATAGGGCAGCGTGTGCAGCGCGGGGTAGAAGTAGCGCCGTGGCATGACGCCGATCGCACCGAGGGCCGCGACCACCCGCAACAGTGCATCCTCCGAAGGCAGCACCACGGGGAAATAGGCGTGGTTGTGATCGGTTCCTTCAGGGATGACGGCCAGCCGCAAGGGGCCGCCCTGCAGCAAGGCCTCATAACGACGCCACTGGCTGCGTCGGCGCTCCAGGATCCGGTCAAAATGCTTCAGCACGAGCAGGCCCATGGCGGCGTGCATCTCGCTGTTCTTTCCGTTGATGCCGGCCATGAAATGCGTGTCACCGACATGGCCGAAGGCGCGCATCAACCTCATCCGCGCATGGAGGTCCGGGTCGTTGCAGGCCAAAGACCCGCCCTCCACCGTGTGGAAGATCTTGGTGGCGTGGAAGCTGCAGGAACTGACATCGCCGTAGGACAGCAGCGGACGGCCGTTGTACCGCGTGCCGAAGGCGTGCGCCGCGTCGTAGATGACCTTCAACCCGTGCCGCGACGCGATGCGCTCGATGGCGGCCACGTCGCAGGGCAGGCCATAGACGTGCGTGGCAAGGATGGCCGTGGTGCGCGGCGTGATGGCGGCCTCGATGGCGGCCGGGTCGATGTTGAACCCATCCGGCAGGATGTCCGCGAACACCGGCGTGCAGCGCTCCCAGAGCACAGCCGTGGTGGAGGCCACGTAACTGAACGGGGTGGTGATCACCTCACCCGTGAGCCCGAGCGCCCGGATGGCGATCTGCAGGGTGATGGTACCGTTGCCCATCAGCAGCACGTGCTCCGTGCCGTGGTAGGGAAGCAGGGCCTTCTCGAGCTCCTGGCAGAGGGGGCCGTTGTTGGTCACCTGACCGCGGGACCAGATGCCCCGCATCAGCTCTGCATACTCCTCAAGCGGGGGCAGGAAGGTGCGGGTCACGAAGACCGTCGGCGTGACCGGGTGCAGCGCCCCGCCGGTCGCATCGTTGGACTGCTCCTTCATGGTCGACCAAATGTAACCGGATGGCATCGCCCGCGACGGCCTCAGCCCTCCTGCAGGTCCACCGGGGCGCCCATCACCTCCTCCAGTGCGCGCAGGTGCGGAGCGAAATGGGCGCGCATGCGTTCCAGCAGCGCGGCATCGACCTGGTCGGCGTATGCCCGCACGTTGGACCTCACCTCGTGCAGGCCAGCAGGCAGCAGTGCGGGATCCAGCCCGGCAGCCTGCGCAATGCGCCGCACGACGGTATCCGGGTCGCGTTTCAGCAGGGGGTAGCCCAGGACGATCACGCGGTCCCGCCCGAACAGGCGCAGGTACCGCTCCACCTGTGGCCCATAGTGACCACGGGCGAGGTAGCCGAATGGCGGCGTAGCCTCCAGTTCGGCCTCCATGGCCTCCGCGAAGGAACGGGGGTCGTACAGGTGGGCATAGCGCGGGTGGTGTTCGAACTGGTGGAACATGTTCCAATCGGAACGCGCCCGTTTCACCGGATCACGCAGCACGATGACGATCAATGCACCGGGCAGGTGGCGGTGGATGCGCCCGGCGGCCGCCGGCCTGTACAGGTAGTTGGGGGTGGCATCGAGCGTGGTCCATCCGGAACCGCGCAGCGGACGAATGGGTAGCATGGCACGGTAGTGGGCCATGCCGCGGGCATACGCATCGTCGTTGCCGAAGAAGGTGAGTTCCTTCTCCGCGGGCGCGATCACCCGGGGGTGCCTGGACAGCATGGCCTGCAGCGCCGACGTGCCGGCCTTCTGGGCGCCCACGATGACGATGGATGGAGCCATTCGCGGCCGCAGCGGCCCGACCAGACGTTTCACCAGTTGGAACACGCCGCTCATCCCTGCTGCCCGGCTTGCAGGGCGTGCCAGTCCAAACGCGGCCTCACGAGCCCGGCCTGCCTGCCGAACCAGGCCCCACGCCGCTCGCCGGCATGCACCGTGAAGGTCAGAACCCGCTCGGTCATGAACAGCAGCCGTGCGCCGCGGAATGCCGTGATCGCCACGTGGTAGGTGCCCTCGTTCATGAGGTCGCCCGGGATGCGGCACTCCACCTCGAAGCGCCCTGGCGGCACCGATGGGCGGGGGCCCGCATCCGCCTGTGTGCTGGCGAAGAGCACCTGATCATGGTCGGAGAGCACACGCAGCCCGATGTTGAGGTCATCATCGGTGATGCCCGCATTGTCCAGCCCGATCCGGATGCCGAAGGACGTGCGCATGGTGATCGGCGCGCCGGCGCCCGGCGGCACCATTGCTGCGTGCGTGATGCGCACGAGCTCGTTGCCCGGTCCCTCTCCCGGCGGCCAGGACACTTCCTCCCCGCCCTCGGCGTAGGAGGCCAGGTAGGCGCTTACGACCTCCTGCGGATCGCCATCGGCGGCCACGCGCCCGCCATCGATCCAGATCACGCGCGTGCAAAGGCTGAGGACGGCCGTCATGTTGTGGCTGACGAACAGGATGGTCCGGCCGCTGGTGCTCACGTCCTTCATCTTGCCGAGGCACTTGCGCTGGAACTCGGCGTCGCCCACGGCAAGTACCTCGTCCACGATGAGGATCTCCGGGTCAAGGTGGGCCGCCACCGCGAAGCCCAGGCGCACCTTCATGCCCGAGCTGTAGCGTTTCACCGGGGTGTCGATGTGGTGCTCGATCCCGCTGAAAGCGATGATGGCGTCCATCTTGGCCTCGATCTCGCGGCGGCCCATGCCCAGGATGGCGCCGTTCAGGTGGATGTTCTCGCGGCCCGTCAGGTCGGGATGGAATCCGGTGCCCACCTCCAGCAGGCTGGCCACGCGGCCCTTCATGCGAATGGCTCCTGCGGTGGGTGCGGTGATGCGGGACAGCAGCTTGAGCAAGGTGCTCTTACCTGCGCCATTTCGGCCGATGACGCCGAGCACCTCGCCCTGCCTGAGGTGGAAGGAGACACCGCTGAGCGCGTGGAAGGTGCGCCCCTGCGCACGACCTGGCGAGGCCGTGTCCACGGGGGTGGTGGGGTCGGGCCGGCCGCGCAACCGTGACCAGGCGCGTGCGAGTTCGCCGGCGATGGTACCCGTGCCGATCGTCCCCAGGCGGTAGCTCTTGCCCAGGCCGTCGACCTCGATGACCACCGGTGTTCCGCTCATACGATATCGGCGAAGGAGCGCTCCACCTTGTTGAACGTGACCACGCCCACCACCAGCACCACCAGCGCCACCAAGGCGGAATAGGCCAGGCCGTCCCAGGGCACAGCACCCCCGAAGAGCACGGCCCGGAAGGCCTCGATCACAGCGGTCATCGGGTTCAGCTCGAACACCCGAAGCAGGACCGGGAACTGCCGGAGACGGCTCAATGGCAGGATCACCGGGCTGGCGTACATCAGGAGCTGCACCCCGAAGCCCACCAGGAAGCCGAGGTCGCGGTATTTGGTGGTGGCGGCCGAGATGAGGATGCCGGCACCAAGGCCCAGCATGCCCATGAGCAGCACCAGCAACGGAAGCACCACCAGCTGTGGGGTTGCCGTCCAGGTGGCAGCTCCGGCGAAGGCGTATCCGGCGATCATCACGGCCAGCGCCAGCAGCTGTACCATGAAGGTGAATCCGTTGCTGAGCGTGGTGCTGATGGGCATGGCCAGCCGCGGGAAATAGACCTTGGTCATGACATGCGCTCCACCGGCCAGGGTGCGCGAGGTCTTGGTGACCTGTCCGCTGAAGAAGGCCCAGGGCACCAGGCCGGACATGTAGAACAGCGGGCCGGGAAGGCCCGGAGGTGCGAGCCCCGCCGCCTTTCCGAACACCAGGGCGAAGGTGAAGGTGGTCAGCAGCGGCTGCAGCACCACCCAGAGCGGGCCGAGCACGGTCTGGGCATAAACCGTGACGATGTCACGACGGGTGAGGAGCAGGATGAGGTCCCGGTAGCGCCAGAGCTCGGCCAGGTCGATGGCGAACAAGGAGCGTTGCGGACCGATCACGGTGGTGAACCGCCCCTCAGCCCCGTCCAGTTCGCGCTGCGCTGCCATGTGGGGTTCAGGCCCGGGTATCGGACCCGCCCTTGTCGTCCTTGGCCTCCTTGCCGTCCTTGCCACGCTTGCGGCGGCCGTACCCATACCCATAGCCATAGCCGTACCCGTAGCCACTGCCGTAGCCGTAGGCATAGCGGTAGCCATAGCCGTAGTTGGTGTTGTAGTAGTACTTGCTCTTCTTCATCCGCACACCGTTCA
>CAZUNW010000027.1:0-17823 GCA_964621425.1 uncultured Chryseobacterium sp.
CTGCCCGGCCACCCGCTGATCCGCCCCGGTGGTGAGCACGCCATCCCCGCCGTGAGCGCGGCACCCTGGGGCAGTGCACTGATCCTGCTGATCAGCTACGGCTACAGCAAGATGCTGGGCGGCAGCGGCCTCACGGATGCCACGCGCTACGCCATCCTCAATGCCAACTACATCAAGGCGAAGCTCGAGAAGCACTACCCCATCCTCTACGTGGGAGACCAGGGCATGGTGGCGCACGAGATGATCCTGGACTGCCGCGAGTTCAAGCGCACCGCCGGCGTGGAGGTGGAGGACATCGCCAAGCGCCTCATGGACTATGGGTTCCATGCCCCCACGGTGAGCTTCCCGGTGGCGGGTACGCTGATGGTGGAGCCCACAGAGAGCGAGGCGAAGCCCGAACTGGACCGTTTCATCGAGGCCATGATCGGCATCCGCCAGGAGATCGCCGAGATCGAGAGCGGCAAGGCAGACAAGGCAGACAACGTGCTGAAGATGGCTCCGCACACCAGCGATGAGGTCTGCGCCGATGCATGGAGCCACCCCTACGGTCGTGAGAAGGCCGCCTTCCCGTCGGGCGTGAACCGCGATTGGAAATACTGGCCCACGGTAAGCCGGGTGGACAATGCCTATGGTGATCGCAACCTGGTGTGCACCTGCCCGCCCGTGGAGGAGTACGCCTCGGCGGAAGCCTGACCGCCCGGTGAGGGGCGGCTATCTTTGCCGACCATGATGCGGCACTCCCCGACCCTCACCGGCCTGTTCCGTGCCGCTAAATTGGCGCTGCCTTGCATGCTGCTGTGCAGCCCTGTCCAGGCGCAGGTGTGCCTGCTCAGCGAGGATTTCGAGGCCCTCGACCTGCCCGCCGGTTGGGACATAGGACCCGTTGTGGAGCGCATCGGTGCAGGCGATACGGGCACCGGGGAATTCGTTCCCGCGTGGCGATCGGGCAACAGCCAGGAAGCCAATGCCGGCGGCTATTTCCCCGTGCCGGATGGCCCTGCGGACAACCGGTTCATCATGGCCAACGACGATGCGGCCCCGTGCAACTGCGACCTGGACAGCGCAAGGCTCACGAGTCCGCCCATCGACCTTGACGGCGCAGGCCAGGTGGTGGCCACCTTCCGCTACTTCATGGACGGCAACTACGGGGGCGACAGCGCGTGGGTGGAGGTGAGCACGGACGGCACCACCTGGGTGCGTGTGACCGACCTGCCGGCCGGGCCGGACTGGCAATACAGCACGGTGGACATCAGCATCGCGGACGGGGCCAACGCCGCCCGGTTGCGCTTCCAGTGGACCGACCGCGGGGGATGGGCGACGGGATTCGCCCTGGACGACCTGTGCGTCCGCGGACGCGCCGCCCGCGACCTCGCCATGCATGCGGTGCGGTTCGGCGACCTCACCAGCTCACCCTTCAACAGTGCCGGTCGCGGCCTGGACCCGAGCGAGGTGCCCGTGGGGCAGGCCTCCGCACCCGTATTCTCCCTGGTGGTGCGCAACATGGGCTACCTGCCCCTCTTCGACATCCATGGAGCGGTCACCCTCGCCCTGAATGGCGTGGGGGCCGGCACCTGGTCCAGCGACACGATCGACGTCCTGGAGGCAGATGCATGGGACACCCTGCTGGTACATACGGACTGGACGGCCACCGGGCCCGGGATGCTCACCGCTCTGGCCGCCGTGGCATCAAGCGGTTCGGACGATGTACCTGGGGATACCTCCGCCACCACCCAGCGCCGGCTCACCGCCGCGGGCTGGGCCGATGGCGATGGCGCCTACGCCCAGCGCACCGGCCCCACTCTCGCCGGCCTTGACGCCGAAGGGGCCGCCTTCATCACGGGCTGCCGCTATGAAATGGCCGCGGATGACGCTGTGCATGGCATCGGCGTGCGGCTTGATGCCGGATCGGTGCCCGGTGCACGCATCGTGGGCCGCCTGCTGGACAGCGACCTGCAGCCCATCGCGAGCACCGATACGATCGTGGTCACGGAAGCAGATGTGCTTGCCGGGATCGGCTGGGGCTGGTCCTTCCTGCCCTTCAGTGCGCCGGTGGCGGTGAGCGGGGGCACGGACGTGCTGGCGATGGTGGAACAAATTCCTGACAGCGGCCTTGTGCGCATTGCGCTGGGCGGGGAGGTGCGGCCGGGCACCGGATTGTTCCGCGAGCTGAACGGCCAGGTATGGAGCTATCCGCTGCGCGCCCCCCTTGTGCGCATGCACCTGGCTTCGGTGGCGGCCGGCGTGACCACACCGGCCATGGACGGACGCACGCTGACGATCACCCATGACAGTGGCTCCCTGCGCATCGATGCGGGAGGGCCCGTGATGGCGGTGCGCGTTCTGGATGCCGCTGGACGCATCGTGCTGCAGGCGGGCCCCGCCAACGGGGTATTGGAGCTCCCGATGACCGGCCTTGCCGCAGGCGCGTTCACGGTGACCGCCGATGGGCCCGATGGGCCATTGTCCGGGCGTTTCCTGCTCGGTCGCTGAGGCGGAAGGGGCGGGAACCGCTCCATTGCTATCTTCGGCGTCCTTACCACGGAACAATCCCCAACAGATGGTCACTCGTTACACTTCAGCAATCTGCATCATGGGCATCGCTGCGACCGCAGGAGCCCAGTGGGTCCGCAATACGCCGGCCCGCGCCACCTTCGGCCAAGACAAGGCCAACACGCTCCGCACCGCGCCGCTGGCCCAGGGTCAGGCAAAGGCCGGTGGTGACGTGGTCTTTTACGAGGATTTCGCCAACGGGCTCGCAGGCAACAACGGCCTCGGCGCCTGGACCGTGAGCGGTCCGGACGGCGGCCTCTGGGTGCACCAGTTCACCGGCCCCAACGGCGCATACAGCAACCCTGCTGGAGAGATCATCCAGTCCGAGAGCGTGGCCAACGGTTTCATGCTCTTCGCCGCGGACTCCGCCAACTGCACCTGGGCCGGCCAGACGCCCACCCCCCTTGCGACTTTCGTGAACTGGGAGGGCGCCCTGGTGAGCCCGGTGATGGACCTGAGCGCCACACCCTATGTGCAGCTTGAGTTCCAGCAGGCCCGCCGCTATTGCTGCGGTGACGCCCCTTTCTTCGTGGAGATCAGCACGGACGGAGGGGCTACCTGGCCCACCCGCTTCGATGTGAACAACAACACCAACGCCAACATCGGCGTGGACATCGACGTGCGTTCGGTGAACATCTCCCAGGCCATCGCCGGCAACCCGTCCAATGTGCGGGTGCGCTTCTTCTGGGATGGTTCCAATGCCTCCACCTCCCACTACCACTGGCAGGTTGACGATGTGCGCGTCATCGAGCTGTACGAATACGACCTGGCGATGACCAGTGCCGCCACCACCGCGTGGGACCCGGCCACGGCCCTCACCTACGACTCGCTGCGCTACTCCCTCTATCCCTACAGCCAGCTGCGCCCCGTGGGCCTGAACATGACCGTCCTGAACAATGGATCGGCCGACCAGTCGAACGTGACAGCCAATTTCCTGGTGCAGCGTGGTGGTACGACGGTGCTGGACCAGGACCAGGTGATCACCAGCTTCCCTGCCGGTGAGGCCCAAACCATTTTCGTGAACCCCGACTTCACCCCGCCCGCCACGTCCGGCACCTATGATGTGACCTTCAACATCAGCTCCGGGCAGACGGACAACACGCCGGACGACAACGACGGCACGGCCTCCTTCGGCGTGGCGGAATTCACCTACGCCCGTGACCTGGGCACGGCGGCCACCTTTGAGGACGGCAATGGCAACAACGACCCCTACGAGCTCTGCAACGGCTTCCACGTGTCGAGCGCGGCCGACCTTCAGGCCATCTCCGTGGCCCTTCGCAACGGCGGCACCGGCACCGTGGGCCTCCTTATCCGCGGCACCCTGCGCGCAGGCGACCTTACCACCATCATCGCCCAAACAGCCGAGCACGAGGTGGTGGCCAGCGATCTGAATGCCGCCAATGGCAGCACCTTCGTTGACCTCATCTTCGACACGCCCCAGCCCCTGGACGCAGGCACCGATTACATCGTTTGCCTGGAGCATTTCGGCGGCGGCCAGCTGCGCACCGGCCAGAACGGTGTGAGCGAGGTGCAGACCTCCTTCCTCTATTTCGACGGTCCTGCGGGCCTGGATTGGTACTACACCACCACAACCCCCATGATCCGCATGAACTTCAACCCCTCGGTGGGCATCACCGAGGCTGACCGCCAGAACGGCGTGGGCCTGGGCCAGAACATGCCGAACCCCGCCGACCAGAGCACGGCGGTGACATTCGAACTGAAGCAGGCCGGTGCCGCCTCCCTGGAGGTGCGCGACCTGAGCGGCAAGCTGGTCAGCTCCACCGACCTTGGCAACCGCGGTGCCGGCGCCCACCGGGTGACCATCAATACCGCCGAGCTCACCGAAGGCGTGTACTTCTACACGCTGAACGCCAACGGCGAGCGCATGAGCAAGCGCATGGTGGTGGTGCACTAAGCACACCGCTCTTGAACGGAGGAAGCCCGGCCGATGGCCGGGCTTCCTCCGTTCAAGGGGTACCCGCTCAACCGCCCAGAAGGCCCTTCCGCGCCTGACGCATGAGCTCGCTCGCGAACACAAAGGCCACAAGCTCCGGGTTGTCGGAGGCCAGCAGGGCCGACCTGTCACCCTGCCACCAGCGCCGGCCGCCATGCAGGAAAAGGATGTTCTGTCCGGTCTCGATCACCGAGTTCATGTCGTGGGTGATAACGATGGTCGTTGTGCCGAACTCCTCGGTGATCTCCTTGATGAGCTCATCGATGAGGATCGAGGTCTGCGGGTCAAGGCCGCTGTTCGGCTCGTCACAGAACAGGTACTTCGGCCTCAAGGCGATGGCCCGCGCAATACCCACCCGCTTCTGCATACCACCGCTCAGCTCCGCAGGGTAGAGCGCCTCCTTGCCCACGATGTTCACGCGCTCCAGGCAGAACCGGGCCCGCACCTCCATCTCGGCAACGGTCATTCCGGCGAACATGCGCAGCGGGAACATCACGTTGTCGAGGACGGTCATGGAGTCGAAGAGCGCGGCGCTCTGGAAGAGCATGCCGATCTCCTGGCGCACCGTGCGCATGCCGGAGAGCTCCATCTCGTGGAAGGAGCGTCCATCATAGAGCACACGGCCCTCATCAGGACGATGCAGCCCCACGATGCACTTCGCCAGCACGCTCTTGCCGCTGCCGCTCTTGCCGATCACCTGGTTAACTACACCCTTCCGGAAGGTGGCCGTGATACCGTTCAGCACCTGCGAACCTGCGAACCGCTTGCTGAGCCCCTCTACCTCGATCATATCAGCAGCATCTGGGTGAGCAGGTAGTTGGCGATGAGGATCACCACGCTGCTGTATACCACGGCGGTGGTGCTGCTCCGGCCCACCTCCAGGGCACCTCCATGGGTGTGATAGCCGTGGTAGGCGGCGACACTGGTGATGATGAATGCGAAAACAATGGTCTTGATCAGGGCATAAGTGATGGTGAAGGGATCGAACTGCCAGAGCAACCCCTCGATGTAATCGGCGGGCGGCACGACACCAGTAAGGGTGCTGACCACCCAGCCGCCAAAAATGCTCAGGAACATGCTGATGATGATCAGGAAGGGGTTGATCATCATGGCTGCCACGATCTTGGGAAGGATGAGGTAACCGGCGCTGTTCACACCCATGATGTCCAGCGCATCGATCTGTTCCTTGACCCGCATTGTGCCCACCTCCGCGGCGATGTTGCTGCCCACCTTTCCCGCAAGTATCAGGGAGATGATCGTGGGACTGAACTCCAGCACCACGCTCTGCCGGGCGGTGAAACCCACCACATACGCCGGGATCCAGGCGGATTCGATGTTGCTTGCCGTCTGCATGGTGATCACCGCCCCCATGAACACGGACAGCAGCGCCACGATACCCATGCTGTTTACCCCCAGATGGAACATCTCCTCGACCAGGCGGCGTGCGTAGAGCCGCCCGCGTTCGGGCCTGCCGAACACCTCACCCAGGAACTGGAAATAACGCCCGATATGGAACAGGACCGACATGTGTGCCGGGCTAAAAATAGGTGTGACGCCCCGCTCACGCCCATCCGCCTGCCGGCGCCAGCACCCCGTGTTGCCCTACCTTTGCCCGCCATGCGGACCAACCGGCACCGGCGCCACCTGCACCTGTGGGCAGGTGCATTGCTGGTCATGGTCCATTTGGCCACCGCATGCGGTTCTCGTCCGCCATACGCCACCAAGCACAAACGGGGCCGCAAATGCGATTGCCCCAAGTGGGACCACCGCCCCCTTCAGGGAGGCCGGGACTGGCGGCACCATGCCAGGTCGGAGGGCCCGATCATCCCGGCATCATGACCGCCGCAACGGACCTCCAGGCCATCCGTGAACGGCTGCCCGCAGGTGTGTTCCCTGTGGTATTGGACTGGCTGCAACGCAACCGGGTGCAGGTGTTCGTCTCGCGGCCACGGGCCACCAAGCTCGGGGACTACCGGGCACCGCTGGGCGCCCGTCCGGCGCGCATCACCGTGAACGGGGACTTGAACCCGTACGCCTTCCTTGTAACGCTGGTACACGAATTCGCACACCACGCCACCTTTGAACGCAACGGCATCCACGTTGCGCCACACGGCACCGAATGGAAACAGGCCTACGCCGGGCTCATGCGCCCCTACCTGTCCCCGGCCGTGCTCCCCGGTGACGTCCGCGACATCCTCCAACAGCACCTTGCCAACGCGACCGCGAGCAGTTGCTCGGATCCCGGCCTCGTGCGGGTGCTGCGCCGGTATGACCCCTCCCGCCTCCCACTGCTGGAGGAGCTGCCCGAACGCACCGTCTTCCGTTTCAACCGGCGGGTCTTCGTGAAAGGCGCGGTGCGCCGCTCGCGGGCCAGCTGCCAATGCCTCAACGACCGGCGCACCTACACGATCGACCTGCTGGCCGGCGTGCATGTGGAACCACCCCTCCGCACCGGCCCCGGAGCACCGTGAACGAGATCCCGATGATCGACCCCAAGACCTACTGCGTGATCATGGCCGGCGGCATCGGCAGCCGTTTCTGGCCCATGAGTCGAACCGCGCGCCCTAAGCAATTCCTCGACTTCCTGGGCCTCGGACGCACGCTCATCCAGCAGACCTACGACCGCTTCCTGGCCATTTGTCCCCCGGAGAACATCCTGGTGGTGACGAACGCG
Organism: uncultured Chryseobacterium sp.; assembly: GCA_964621425.1. Taxonomy (GTDB): domain Bacteria; phylum Bacteroidota; class Bacteroidia; order Flavobacteriales_F; family PHOS-HE28; genus PHOS-HE28. The sequence continues at coordinate 7,179 of CAZUNW010000027.1, forward strand.
CACTACGCGGGCATCGTGAAAGAGCAGCTGCCTGCCCTGGCGGACGACCAGATCCTGCTGGAACCCGCTCGGAGGAACACCGCCCCCTGCATCGCCTACGCGAGCCACGTCATCGCTGCTCGCGACCCCCGGGCACGCATCATCGTGGCACCGAGCGATCATCTGGTGATGCGCGAGGAGGAGTTCCAAGGCACCGTGCAGCTGGCCCTCGCCCAGGCGGAACGCGAGGACTGCCTGGTGACGCTCGGCATCATGCCCAACAGGCCCGACACCGGCTACGGTTACATCCAGTTCAGCGAGGGACCGGGCGGAGGTCATCCGCGCGTGAAGCGCGTGCGCACCTTCACGGAAAAGCCGGACCACGATACGGCCGTGCGCTTCCTCGAGAGCGGTGATTTCCTTTGGAACAGCGGCATCTTCATCTGGACGGCGGCCAGCATCCGCAAGGCCTTCCGCGAACACCTGCCCGACATGGAGAAGGCATTCGCAGAGGGTGGCGGCATCTACGGTACCGCTGGTGAACGCACCTTCATCGAGGGCGTCTACGCCGATTGCGCGAACATCAGCATCGATTACGGGGTGATGGAGAAGGCGCACAACGTGTTCGTGGTGGTCAGCGATTTCGGCTGGAGCGACCTGGGTACCTGGGGCAGCCTGTACACGCACCTGGACCATGACGCCGATGGGAACGCGGTGGTGGGCGGACAGGTGCGCGTCTATGACTGTGCGCGCAACGTGGTGCACGTACAGGACGACCGGCTGGTGGTGCTGCAGGGTCTCGAGGACCACATCGTGGTAAGCACTAAGGATGCCCTGCTCGTGGTGCGCAAACATGACGAGCAGAAGATCAAGCAATTCGTGAACGATGCCACCGCCGAATGGGGTGAGCGGTATGTCTGATCGCGGATGAACAGGGAGAGGTCGGATGGCACAGGGGACCCGCTGATCGGATGAGCACCATCACATACCACACCATTTCCACACCGGAAGCCCTCGCTGGCATGACCGGTGAGCTTTCGGGAGCCCCCGTGATCGCGCTCGACACCGAGGCGAGCAGCTTCCACCGCTATCGCGTGCGGGTCTGCCTCGTGCAGGTGAGCGACCGGCAGCGCACCTGGCTGGTGGACCCGCTGGCCGTAAACGACCTGACCGCACTGGGGCAGCTGCTCGCCCGCACGCACATGGAGGTGGTGATCCACGACGCCGACTACGACCTGCGCATGCTCGCACAGGAGCACGGCATCCGTGTGGAGAATGTCTTTGACACGCTTGTTGCAGCCGAGCTGCTCAACGAGCCCGAGATCGGCCTCGCCTCGCTGCTGCAGCGCTACCTCGGCATCCACGTGGACAAGCGCTTCCAGAAGGCGGATTGGAGCCGGCGCCCCCTGCCGCAGGACATGCTCGACTATGCCGCCGGCGACACGGCCCACCTGATCCAGTTGAGGGACATCCTGGAGGCGCGCCTCAAGGAAAAGGGCCGCTGGACATGGGCGCAGGAGGAGTTCGGCCTGCTCACGGACGCCCCGTTCAACCAGCAGGGCGCCCAGGAACCCGGCTTCCTGCGGCTGAAAGGGGCCAAGCTGCTCCGCCCCCAGCAGCTGGCCGTCCTGCGCGAGGTGCATGGATGGCGTGAGGGCATGGCCGAGCGCATGGACCGTGCGCCCTTCATGGTGGTGGGCAACGATGTACTCCTGGACATCGCCAGGAACCCGCCCGCCTCCATCCGTGAGCTTGCAGGCCGGAAGGGCATGAGCGAAAAGGTGATGGAACGCCACGGACGCGCGCTGTTCGAAGCCGTTTCGCGCGGCGCAGCGCTACCCAAGGAGGAATGGCCGCGACTTGAACGCGGCAAGCGCTGGGACCGCGACCCCGACCACGAGGAACGGCTCAAACGACTGAAATCCACGCGGGACGCGCTAACCCAGGAGAACGACCTGCGGATGGGGATCGTGGCCAGCAACCAGCTGCTCACCGACATCGCACGGCTCCTGCCCGGTGACCTCGAGGCCCTCGCCTCAGTCCCAGGTATCCGCCGCTACCAGGTGGAGCATTTCGGCCCGGCCCTGCTCAAGGTCCTGTGACGGTGTGACCCAAGTCACCTCGTCATATAGATATTCATATATACTTTTGCGCCATGGGTACCCGGACCATGGCCTCACCGACGCTGGAGGAGCGTGTGGGAAGCAATAAACTGTTGCGCGCAAGTGAACTGCTGAAGGTGGCGGCCCACCCCCAGCGTCTGGCCATTCTGGACCTGCTTGGCGGCAAGCAGCGCATGTGCGTCAACGACCTGGCAGAGGTCCTCGGCATCGAGCAGGCCGTGCTCAGCCAGCACCTCACACTCATGCGGGACAGGGGACTGCTGCGCGCCGATCGTGACGGACGCTACAGTTACTACCAGCTTGCGATGCCGGGCTTCCTGAAGATCATCAAGGACCTCGAATCCTGCTGCGGCAAGCTCTGACCATGGAGATGCTGGGATACATCGGCGCAGTGTTCATGGGCCTTTCCCTCGGCCTGATCGGCGGGGGCGGGAGCATCCTCACCGTACCCATCCTCGTATACCTGTTCGGCATCGAGCCGGTCGCGGCCACCGCCCTGTCGCTCTTCATCGTGGGGCTCACAAGCCTTGTGGGCTCCTTCAGCCACATGCGGCTGGGCAACATCCACTGGCGCACCGCCCTCGTCTTTGGTGCACCGAGCATCGCGGCGGTGTTCGCCACGCGGGCATGGCTGATGCCGGCGCTGCCCGATCCGCTGTTCACCCTGGGGGCGGTGCCCATCAGCAAGGCACTGGGGCTCCTGGTGCTTTTCGCCCTCCTGATGATCGGGGCGGCATACAGCATGATCCGGAAACCGGCCCGCACGCTGGAGGACTCCACCTCCGAAAGCACGGACTTCAACGCACCCCTCATCCTTGCCGAGGGCGTTGTGGTGGGCACCATCACAGGGCTGGTGGGGGCCGGGGGCGGCTTCCTCATCATCCCAGCGCTCGTGCTGCTGGCTCGGCTGCCGATGAAGAAGGCCGTGGGCACTTCGCTCGCCATCATCGCCGCCAAGAGCCTCATCGGTTTCATGGGCGACGTGGAGCACGGCACCACGATCGACTGGAACTTCCTGCTGGCCTTCACCGCTATCGCAGTGCTGGGCATCATCGCCGGCAGCCTCCTCGGCCAGTACATCCGCAACGAACGACTGAAACCCGCCTTCGGCTGGTTCGTGCTGGTGATGGGCATCTACATCATCACCAGGGAACTCGCCTCGCTCACCTGAACAACACCCCGATCCCATGAAGGTCGAACAGATCTATACCGGCTGCCTGGCACAGGGCGCCTACTACATTGAGAGCGATGGCGAGGCCGCCATCATCGATCCCCTTCGCGAGACCGCGCCATACGTGGAGCGAGCGACCGCAAGGAACGCACGCATCAAGTACGTCCTCGAAACACACTTCCACGCTGATTTCGTGAGCGGTCACCTCGACCTCTCCAGGAAGACCGGTGCGACGATCGTCTACGGACCGAACGCGAACCCCAGCTTCGGGGCGCACATCGCAACGGATGGCGAGGAGCTGAAGCTGGGACGCGTGACCATCAAGGTGCTTCACACACCCGGTCATACGATGGAGAGCACGTGCTACCTGCTGATCGACGAGGCGGGCAGGCCGCACAGCATCTACACCGGGGACACGCTGTTCATCGGCGATGTGGGACGACCCGACCTCGCGCAGAAAGCCGGCTCCATCACCCAGGAGGACCTCGCCGGCCACCTCTACGACAGTCTGCACAACAAGGTGATCCCCCTCCCGGACGACGTGATCGTCTATCCCGCACACGGGGCCGGCAGCGCCTGCGGCAAGAACATGAGCAAGGAGACCTCCGACACCCTTGGGAACCAGAAGCGCACCAACTACGCGCTGAAGGCTGCAAGCAAGGAACAGTTCATCAAGGAGGTAACCGACGGGTTGCTTCCCCCTCCCGCCTACTTCCCGCAGAACGTGGCGATGAACAGGGGCGAGATCCCCAGCCTCGATGTGGTGAAGGAGAAGGGGCTTCGCGGGCTGGACCCAGCAGCGTTCGAGCTGGTAGCGGACACCGAGGGCGCTCTTGTGCTCGACACACGGGGCGCACAACTGTTCAAGGACGGCTTCGTACCGCGCAGCGTCAACATCGGCATCAAGGGCGATTTCGCACCCTGGGTGGGAGCCATGGTTCCCGATGTGAAACACCCGCTGCTGCTGGTGACGGAGGAGGGCATGGAGGACGAGGGGGTGACACGCCTCGCCCGCGTGGGCTATGACAACGTGCTGGGCTACCTCAAAGGCGGGATCGGCGCATGGAAGGCGGCGGGGATGGATGTGGATGCCATCGAGAGCATACCCGCAACCGAGTTCGCAGCCCGCATGGAGCATGGCCCCTTGCACGTGGTGGATGTACGCAAGGACGGTGAATGGCAGGCATCCCGCGTCAGGGGCGCACACCATGCCTCCCTGCAATTCATCAACGATCACCTGGCCGCGTTCAGCACATCGGAGCCCAACTACATCCACTGCGCCGGCGGCTACCGAAGCATGATCGCAGCGAGCCTCCTCAAGGCACGGGGGGTGCAAAACGTCATCGACGTGGCCGGCGGCTTCAACGCGATCAAGAACACCACGGTGCCCGTCACTGACGAGGTCTGCCCAAGCGCGCTCAAGAAGTAAGCCCGAACGGAAGTACTTGGTGAACCATGGATGAGGAAAGGTCCGACCTGCGGGCAAACCCATCCGCCATCGGGCCCCAGGAGCTTCCGGCAAAATAGCATCGACCCATGCTTGAGACCCTGCGACAACCATGGCCCTGGTACGTGGCCGGTGTGATCATCGGCCTCACGGTACCCTACCTCCTGCTGGTGGGTAACAAGACCTTCGGAATCAGCAGCTCACTGCGCCACCTCTGCGCCGCGTGCATTCCTGCCGGGATCACCTTGTTCAAGTACGACTGGCGGAAGGAGGTGTGGAACCTCTTCTTCGTCGGTGGCATCGCCCTTGGCGCGCTCATCGCATCCACGGCGTTGGATGACCCGGAACCCTTGAAGCTCGCGGAGGGCACGGCCGCCTACCTCGCAACCAAGGGCATCCACGACACGGGCTCGCTGATGCCGCCAGAGATCTTCTCGTGGTCTGCCCTGTTCACGATGCGCGGCCTGGTGTTCCTCGTGCTAGGCGGCTTCCTGGTGGGCTTCGGAACGCGCTATGCCGGAGGTTGCACAAGCGGCCATGCCATCATGGGACTGAGCAGCCTCCAATGGCCAAGCCTCGTGGCCACGGTGATGTTCATGGCCGGCGGCATCCTCATGACATGGACGCTCCTCCCCTTCCTGCTCACCCTCTGAGGCCATGAAGACCGTACACAAACCAACGCCAGCGGAACTGAAGGACCTGCAGGCCCGAGAACTGGACTCCATCTGCGTGAACGAGAGCACGCTCCACCATCCTTGGTGGTACAATCTCAAGTACACCGCGTGGGGTGTCCTCTTCGGCATCGTCTTCGTAAAGGCCGAGATCATAAGCTGGTTCCGCATCCAGGAGATGTTCCGCTTTGAGAGCTTTCACATGTATGGCGTCATTGGCACTGCCGTCACCGTGGGACTCATCAGCGTGCTCATCATCCGACGTACGCGTGCACGGACCATCTATGGTGAGCAGATACACATCCCGCGGAAGGATTTCAACAAGGGACAGGTCTTCGGCGGCCTCTTGTTCGGGCTCGGCTGGGCCATCACGGGGGCCTGCCCTGGGCCGCTGTTCGCCCAGATCGGGGCAGGCCACGGGGTCATAATCGTCACTTTCCTGAGCGCCCTGGCCGGCACGTGGACCTATGGCCTGCTGCGCGAAAAGCTTCCACATTGAGCATGGCGCACAACGCACAATTCGTTGTGGCGTTCGCCGCCCTCGTGGTGTGGCTTTACCTGCGCATCACGGACGATGCCGCAGGGGTATTGAGCATGCGGGCCGGCCTGCCGCATGACACGCGAAGCGGGCGCCTCCTGCGCACCATGGTGCTCGTTGTGGCGGGCGTGGCCCTTCTCCTGCCCGCCCTTCCCGATGATGTGCCCGGAAACGGGGCGAAAACCACGCACCTGCCGCAGTTGGCCAAATACACGGGTGACAGTCTTTGGAGCGGTGCCGATACCAGCCGGCTGGTCTTCCTCGAGGACGGGCACGAAGCCCTCGTGCGCTATGGGCGGGAGCTCATCGTGAACACCGCGCGCCATCTGGGTCCCAACGGCATCGTCATGCGCAACACCAACGGCCACAACTGCCAGAACTGCCACCTGGACGCGGGTACACGACCCTGGGGCAACAACTACGGCGCCGTGTGGAGCACCTACCCGAAGTACAGGGCGCGCAGCGGCGGGCAGGAGACGGTGGTTAAGCGGGTGAACGACTGCATCGAACGCAGCCTGAACGGCACGGCCCTGGACAGCACCGGGCGCGAGATGCGCGCCATCCTTGCATACATGGAGTGGCTGGGCACCGGCATCGGCAAGGGCATCCGTCCCAAGGGAACGGGCATCCAGGACCTGCCCTACCTCGACCGCGCGGCCGATACGGCGAGGGGAGAGGCCGTCTTCCGTGCCAAATGCACGAACTGCCACGGCACCGACGGACAGGGCAGGCGCCTGGCGGACGGACGGACCTACCAGTACCCGCCGCTCTGGGGCGAACACAGCTACAACCAGGGCGCGGGACTCCTCCGCCTCAGCCGCTTCGCCGGGTACGTGAAGGCCAACATGCCCCAGGGTGCCACGTGGGACAGGCCACAGCTGACCAACGAGGAGGCGTGGGACGTGGCCGCCTACGTGAACACACGGCCACGACCACCGATGGACCTGTCCAAGGACTGGCCGGACATCGCCAAGAAACCCGTGGACCATCCGTTCGGGCCCTACAAGGACAATTTCCCCGAACACCAGCACAAATACGGCCCGTTCGCTCCGATCGCGGCCAGCAACAAACGACCATGAGCGACATCATCCACCCGCCCGGCTGTTCCTGCGGATACCATGAGGAACGAGGCTTCGACAGGCGGCGCGCATTGAAGGCACTCGGTGCGCTTGGTGCCGGGCTCACCCTGGGACCCACACTTGCGATGGGCGCTCTGCGCGAAACCGGGGACCGCAGGGAACTCACCGGCTCTCAGGCCGTGCAGCAAGGGAAGGCGGGGAAATTCACGCTGCTCTTCACAAGCGACATCCACGCACAACTGCACACGCACGACGAGTTCTTCCTGGAGAACGGCAAGCCGGTCTACCGCCGACGCGGTGGCTACGGCGTGCTCAAAACGATGATCGATACGCTCCGCGCGGAGGACCCCGCCAATACGCTGGTGATCGATGGTGGTGACTGCTTCCAGGGCGGCGGCGTGGCCGCGCTCAGCGAGGGCAGGGCCATCGTACCCCTGATGAACAACATCGGCTACGACCTCATCCTGCCCGGGAACTGGGAGGTTATCTACGGCAAGGAGAACATGCTGAAGGACCTCGGTGGTTACCGGGCGGCCAAGGTCTGCGCCAACATGTGGCACGAAAAACCGGCGGATCATTGTGGCGAGATGGAGGACCCGAACGCCGCGCTCGCCGGAGAGATGATCTTCCAGCCCTATTGGACGCGCATCATTGCCGGCGTCAAGATCGGCTTCATCGGGTACAACGATCCGCTCACCCCCAAGCGGCAGTCACCTGCATACAGCTGCGGCATCCGGTTCACCAAGCCCGAGCTCAACGTGGCCAAGTATGTCCGCATCCTGCGCGACTATGAGCAATGTGCCATGGTGTTCCTGGTGACCCACATGGGACTCGCGCAGCAGGTGGATCTAGCCAACAAACCCGAGGTGGAGGGCGTGGACCTCATCCTGGGTGCAGACACCCATGAACGCGTGCGCACCCCCATCCAGGCCAAGTACAGCAAGGTGGTGGAGCCGGGGGCGTTCGGTTCGTTCGTGGCGCGGCTGGACGTGGTGGTGGAAGATGGAAAGGTCATGGACAGCCAGTACCAGCTACTCGACGTGGACCCCGAGCGCTATCCAGCCGACCCGGGAATGCTAAGGCTCGTGGATGAGGTCAGCGCCCCCCACCGTGAGCAACTCGGGACAGTGGTGGGCAGCACACGGACCACATTGGTGCGCTACTACGTGATCGAGAACCCCATGGACAACCTCATCACGGATGCCCTGATGTGGCGGTTGAAACCCGATATCGCCGTCAGCAACGGCTTCCGCTTCTGTCCGCCGATCGTGGCCGATGGAAAGTCCCCCACACCGATAACGAACGACCACATCTGGAGCATGGTACCCGTGGACAGCACCGCCAAATACGGCGATGCCACCGGACGGCAGATATGGGACTGGCTGGAACAGGAGCTCCACAACGTGTTCGCCAAGGACCCCTCCAAGCGCTTCGGCGGCTGGGTGGTCCGATTCAAGGGAATGACGGCCAACTTCACCATGCGGAACGAGAAGGGCGGCCGCGTGAACTGGATCAAGGTGGGTGGCAGGCCCATCGACCTGGAACGCACCTATGTCGTGGCGGCATGCGAACGCGAGGGTGACCCCGATGACACACTCTGCCGCCTGGAGAAGGTGGCGAACGCGCGGCGCGCCAACGTCACCATGCACACCATCCTGCGCGAGTACTTCGCCAAGTTCAGCCCCGTGGCACCGAAAGTGGAGGGACGCATCACCGCAACGGACGCCCCGCAGGAACTGCTCAGCCAGCTTGAGGGCTACGCGTACGAGTTCAGGTGACCGATGTCACTGCGCCCGGGAGGGAACCCCATCCACCTTTAGCTCAGGCAGCACCAGCATGAACGCACAAACCACCACCTTCCAGCAGCTGATCATGGGCGACCGGCCCGTCCTTGTTGACTTTTTCGCCACCTGGTGCGGACCCTGCAAGGCGATGTCACCGGTGCTTGAGGACCTGAAGCGGCAGGTGGGCGACAGGGCCGTTGTCGTAAAGGTGGATGTGGACCGCAATCCCGCAGCGGCACAGGCCTACCGGGTGCAGGGTGTGCCCACGCTCGCCCTGTTCAAGCAAGGACGGATTGTATGGCGCGGATCGGGCGTCATGAGCAGCAGCGACCTTCTCACCATCATCCAGGCACACATCAACTGAGCCCATGCGCTTCCTGTACGCCATCACCTTCCTCCTGTCCCTGGTCACATTGGGAGCAGGCTGCGCCGGACCCGGCGCCGATGCCTCTCTGGCGCCGTCCGCTTTCCGCCTGGCCATGGGCGATCCTGAGGCACATGTGATCGATGTGCGCACGGCAGGGGAGTTCTCCACGGGCCACCTGGCCGGCGCCGTGAACCTCGATTGGAGGGCGGGCGATGTGATGAAGGGTGTCGCCGCCCTGGACCGCGGTACACCGCTGCTGGTCTACTGCGCATCGGGAAGACGGAGCGCCGCCGCGCGTGAGGCTCTCCTTGGCGCGGGTTTCACGCAGGTTCACGACCTCAGTGGAGGCATCGAGGCCTGGCGGGGCGAAGGTCTGCCCGTGGAGTAGGCTCAGCGACCGGTCACAAGCCTCATGGCACCGGGCCGCCAGTGCGCCGAATCGGCATGGCCCATGCGCTGCCTGTCGGCGCTCAAGGCATGCACGTGGATGTTGGAGTCGTGGTGCGTGAAAACGGTGCGGTGCGTGGTGGAGAAGAAGCCGACCAGCTCCACGACCTCACCGCACAGGGTGATGCGGGCGTCGTAGGCGTGGGCCTCCTCGCGGGAGGAGACACGGACACCTTCTGGTACATCCAGCACGTGCGCCAGCACCGAGTCCGCAATGCCGGTGAGGCGGAACGCGAAAGGACCGGGATGATCCAATGCACGGGCGCTCAGGAAAGCATCGAGGCCCGCCAGGTCCACCACCGGGCCGGGAAGCACAAGCTCCTCCCAGTCCCGCACCAGTGCATGCACGAAGAAGGGTGCCTGTACATCGGGCTCCTGCGCCACGCGCACCTGTCCGTCCACCATCCGCGCAACAAGGCAGACACCGTCCACCACTGTGATCTCGCCGCGGAGATGGGCGAGTGGACCCACCCCGTAAAGGCCGGGCTCGGCCAGGCTGTCCATCGCGATGACTCCCGCTCCCTGGCCATTCCGGACCACATCACGCATAGCACCTGTGGCAACGACCTGTGCGGTCAGTCCCGGCAAGGCAAGGCAGGAGGCCAGGATGAACGCGACCCTCACCCCTCGCTGGTCATTTTCGCGGGGTCGACCCAGGCATCGAACTCGGCCGCAGTGACGTGGCCCAGCGCTATGGCAGCTTCCTTCAGCGTGGTGCCCTCCTTGTGCGCCTTCTTGGCGATCTCGGCCGCCTTGTAGTAGCCGATGTGGGGGTTGAGGCTGGTGACGAGCATCAACGAGTTCTCCAGGTGGCGCTTGATGACGGGCCTGTTCGGCTCGATGCCATCGGCACACCTGTCATTGAAGCTCACGCATGCATCGCCGATCAGACGGGCGCTCTGCAGCACGTTCGCGGCGATCAGCGGCTTGAACACATTGAGCTCGAAGTGCCCATTGCTCGCACCGATGCCCACGGCCACGTCATTGCCCATCACCTGGGCGGCCACCATGGTGAGCGCCTCGGGCTGCGTGGGGTTCA
>CAZUNW010000028.1:0-14707 GCA_964621425.1 uncultured Chryseobacterium sp.
TGGCGGGCGGCAATTACGACCCGGCCACCATGGACCCGGGTGTCTACACCTACACTGTGACCGGTACAGCGCCATGCACCAACGCACAGGCCACCGTCACGGTGGTTGAGAATGCGGCAGCCATTGCCGGCAGTGATGCGAACATCACGCTTTGCGCTTCGGATGCTCCGCAACCCCTGTTGGCTTTCCTGGGAGGATCCCCTGATCCCGGAGGCAGTTGGACAGCACCGGATGGGTCCTCGTCAGGCGCGCTGATCGACCCGGCCACGGCGCAGTCCGGAATCTACGTGCATGTCGTAACAGGTGTGACTCCCTGCACCAACGACACGGCGCTCTTGGCGGTCACGATCCAATCGGCCCCGGACGCGGGAAGCAGTGGTTCACTCGTGATCTGCGGTGATGCGGCCCCGGTCGACCTGTTCAGCCTTCTGGGAGCCACGGCATCCTTGGGTGGGTCCTGGACCGACCCGGGCGGACAGGCTACGTCCGGCTTGATCGAACCGGCAACCGCGGCAAGCGGCAACTACACCTATACCGTTCTCGGTATTGCGCCTTGCGCCGCTGCCGGTGCGGTGATCAACGTGTCCATAACCCCGCTTCCCTCCCCACAGATACAAGTGAGCGCCAGCAGCAGCTGTGCCCCGGCACTGGTCACCCTGACCTCGGACCACCAGGGTCCTGGGCAGTTCCTTTGGGACCTCGGTAACGGCACCACTTCCACCGCTCCGGTGGTCCTGGACGCGGTGTATGGGCAGCCCGGCAGTTATTCGATATCCCTGACGGTCGATGCTGGGAACGGGTGCGTGGCCACAACGACCTTGCAGAACGCTGTCACCGTGATCCAGGCGCCCCTGGCCGCCTTCAGCGTGATCCCCGACGTGGTCACCACGCAGGACGGGGCGATCTACCTGAACAATACGAGCCAGGACGCGATCGCCTTTGCATGGGACCTCGGGGTGCTGGGTACCTCCATCCAGGCCGATCCGGTGTTTCAACTGCCCGGGGGCGTTGAGGGCGTCTACGAGGCGTGCCTCACGGCCAGTGCGGGCCCGGGTTGCACCGATACGGCCTGCGTCCCGATCATCATCTTGCCGGAACTGGTGGTGCATGTACCGAACGCCTTCACACCGGATGGGGATGGCATCAATGACATGTTCCAGGCCGTCGTGACCGGCATCGACGCAGACACCTATCGTTTCCGCATCACGGACCGCTGGGGGCAGGTGCTGTTCACCTCGGATGTGCCCGATCATGGATGGAACGGGCTTGACGTCACCGGCGTTGAGGTCCCGCAGGGGGTGTACATCTGGCAGGTGGATGCCAGGGGGGCGCATACTGGCGCGCGCATCGCGCGCACGGGCCACGTGACCCTGCTCCGATAAGCCTCCGGCTATCTTTGACCCACACCTGCTCCTGTGCCCGAACGGCTGGTCATCATACCGACGTACAACGAACGCGAGAATATCCGGGAGATCCTGGATGCGGTGCTCTGCCTGGCGCCGTCCTTCCATGTGCTGGTGGTGGACGACAACAGCCCGGACGGAACCGCAGACCTCGTGAAGGCGCACCAGGTCCGCGACGCGGACCGCATCCACCTCCTGGAGCGGAAAGGCAAGCAGGGGCTCGGGACCGCCTACATCGCCGGTTTCAAGTGGGCGCTCGAACGCGGCTATGACCATGTGTTCGAGATGGACGCCGATTTCAGCCATGACCCCAAAGACCTCCCCCGGCTCCATGCCGCATGCACCACAGGCGGGGCGGACATGAGCGTGGGTTCCAGGTATGTGCCTGGCGGGAAGGTGGACGACTGGAGCTGGGACCGGGTGCTGATGAGCAGCATGGCCTCACTCTACGTGCGTGCGGTGCTCTGGCTCGGGGTGCGCGACACCACCGCCGGGTTCGTCTGCTACACGCGTCGCGTGCTCGAGGCCCTACCCCTGGACGAAGTGCGGTTCGTGGGCTATGCCTTCCAGATCGAGATGAAGTACCGCGTGAAGCGGCTTGGGTTCCGCATCGTCGAGGTGCCCATCACCTTCCGCGACAGGCGCAAGGGGACGAGCAAGATGAGCATGAACATCTTCAACGAGGCTTTCTTCGGTGTGCTGCAGATGAGACACCGGATCCCATGAGAAGCCTGGCGGATGCATGCCGCATCGGACCGGGTAAGGCACAACGCACAACGATGCGGACCTTCCCCCTCATGCTCCTGCTGGCCGCCTGCGGTGGCAAGGAACTCCCGGAAGGCGTGCTGCCGCGACAGCGGTTCGTGGACGTGCTTGCCGAGGCGCAGCTCATCGAGGCCCGTGTGAATCGCGAGGGCGCGATCGAACACCGGAGCGCGGAACGCATCGAGGGCTACTACGATGCGCTCTTCAGCCAGGAGGAAATCAGCCGGGAGGACTTCAGCCGCAGCTTCGACCACTACGCATCGGACCCTGCTCTTCTGAAGGAGATCTACGGGGAGGTGATCGCCGAGTTGAGCCGCCGAAAGGACAGCGTGATCAACCTGGCCGCGGACACGGTCAGCGCGAAGGCACGTCCATGAGGGATACCGTGTAGCTGACCGCCTCAGCGGGTGTGCGTGGCTGCAGTCCGAGGCGTGCCCGGATGCGGCTGTCATCGAATCGGCGTTCCCGGACGGCGGTGCGGGCGGTGTCGCGCGTAACAAGGGGCCTGCTCCGCAGGACAAGTGAGCGGACCCGCTCCACGCGCCACGCCACTTCCAGCATCCATGGCCGGATGCGCCGCCCCGGGACCGGGAGGTCGAACGCCTGGCTGAACAAGGAGAACAGCCGCTGGTAGGTTATGGGATGACCGGCGAGCAGGTAGCGCGTTCCACCACCCTCGCCATGCAACAGGGCAACGCAGGCCCCGGCCACATCGCGGACATCCACCACGCTGGTGCTTCCAGGAGGATACCAGCGGGTACCCTTGCGCAGGCGTTCGGCCAAGGTGCGGCTGCTCCGCCCGGGCAACCCGGGCCCGATGATGAGGGCCGGATTCAACACCACCGCATCCAACCCCTCTGCCACACCGCGCTGCACCTCCAGCTCCGCCGCATGCTTGCTCACCGCGTAGACCGAGCGCTCCTCCTCCTCGTTCCACGGGGTGTCCTCCGTGACCGCGGAGCCATCGCGGGCCGTGCCCAATGCCGCGATGCTGCTCACATGGCAGATGCGCTCCACACCAGCGGCAAGAGCCTCGTTCACCACATTGGCCGTTCCGGTGACGTTCACCTCCAACAGATCGTCCTCGTCCCGGGGATCGAAACTGACGAGGGCGGCCGCATGCACCACCTGCCGAACACCCTCCATCACCCCCGCCAGGGAAATTGTGTCCAGTATATCGCCCTCGACCCATTCGACACGCGCCAGCAGGAGGGCCCCGTCCGGCTCCTGCCTGAACAACCGCTCCACGAACCGCCTGTCGCTCCCGGCACGGACAAGGGCCCGAACGGGCTCCCCATCCCTGCAAAGAGCCAGCAGTACATGGCTTCCCACGATGCCCGTCGCCCCCGTCACCAGCCGCATGGGCGCAAGTTAGCCGCCGGTCCCGGCTATCTTTGCAGCACAGCCCCATGGCCACCGACTTCCTGCACGAACTGCGCTGGCGCGGCCTGCTTCACGAGGCCACCCCGGGGGTGGAGGACCTGCTGGCAGCAGGACCGGTGAAGGGCTACATCGGCTTCGACCCCACAGCGGACAGCCTGCATGTGGGCAACCTGGTACCCATCATGATGCTGGTGCATTTCCAGAGTTGCGGGCACATCCCGGTCGCCCTTGTGGGCGGCGCAACCGGCATGGTGGGCGACCCGAGCGGCAAGCGCAGCGAACGCCAGTTGCTGGACGAGGCCACCCTCCGTCACAACACGGAGCGCATCCGCGCCCAGCTGGCCCGCTTCATGGACCTGGGCGATGACCGCGGCCGCATGGTCAACAACTACGATTGGCTCAAGGGGATCGGCTTCCTGGAGTTCATCCGTGACGTGGGCAAGCACATCACGGTAAACTACATGATGGCGAAAGACTCCGTCAGGAACCGCCTGGAGACCGGCATCAGCTTCACCGAGTTCAGCTACCAGCTGGTGCAGGGCTATGATTTCGTGCACCTGCATCGCACGGAGGGCGTGCGCCTGCAGATGGGTGGCAGCGACCAGTGGGGAAACATCACCACCGGTACGGAACTGATCAGGCGCATGGACGGTGGGGAGGCTCATGCCATAACCAGCATGCTGCTCACCAGGGCGGACGGCAGCAAATTCGGCAAGAGCGAAGGCGGCAATGTCTGGCTGGATCCCGCACGCACCAGCCCTTACCGCTTCTACCAATTCTGGCTCAATACCAGCGACGCGGATGCCGAACGGTACGTCCGCATCTTCACCACCTGGACCCGGGAGCAGGTGGATGCCTGTGTGGAGGAACATTTACGGGCACCGCACCTGCGCCACCTGCAGAAGAGCCTTGCAGGCGACATCACCCTCCGCCTGCATGGGCGTTCCGAACTCGATGCCGTGCTGCAGGCAACCGACCTCATCTTCGGGCAGGCCGGTGCGGGAGCCCTCGCAGGGCTGACAGAACAGCAGTGGGCGGACGTGTTCGATGGGGTTCCGCGCGCAGACGTCCCGCGCGACCTGTTCACGGCCGGCATCGCCATGGTGGACCTGCTCAGCGAACGAACCGGCTTCCTTCCCAGCAAGGGCGAGGCGCGCCGCGCACTGCGCGAAGGCTCCATCGCAGTGAACAAGACCAAGGCAGCGGAGGACCGGACCATCGACGACGGCGACCTCATCGGGGGCCGTTACCTGCTGCTGCAGCGGGGCAGGAAGAACTACTTCCTCGTAAAGGCCATTTGAGCGCGCGGCGCAGGTTGGCTATCTTGAGGGTCGCATGCGGCCCTTCCTTATCGTCCTGTTCCTCGCTGCCATTGCTGACAGCGCGGCACAGGACGGAACATTCCGCATCCTGAAGGGGGAGAAGGTGGTCGGCAGCATCCTGGTGAGGCACTTGGAGGAACGGGGGCGCACAGAGTACACGATGTCCTCCCGCTCTTCCGTGGTGGTTCTGTGGACGCATGATATACGGAGCGAGATGCGCACCGTGCATGAGGACGGGCGCATCACAGGGTGCCACAGCAGCTACCGCGTGGACGATGAGCTGCGGGACAGCAGCCACATGCGGCTCGTGGGCGGAAAGCCGCTGTGCTACATCCATCCCGGCCGGGTCTTCCTGGGCAGGGTGGACAATCCCTGGAGCGTGGCGCGCATGTACTACGAAGAGCCTGTCGGCCAGGACAGCATCTTCGTGGAGAGCGCGCTGCGTAACTGCCACCTGGCGCATTCTGGGAATGGCAGGTACGTGCTGACGATGCCCGACCAGGGCACCAACCACTACACATACCGGGACGGGGTGCTCCAGGAGATCCTGATCGACCGCACGTGGTTCGACCTGGTGTTCAGGCGCACCTGACCGGCCTGCAGGGGGAAACGCCCTTGGATCCAGGCGGAAGGGGCATGGCCCACGCCCTCGTTGGGCGTTGGATAACGGGAGCCCACCGAGCCGGGATGCGCCAAGGCAGGCGCGACTGGGGCAGAACGAGGACGGGCCCCCGCTTCGCAGGAGCCCGCCGCTCTTCCAACTAACCCCCCTACCCTATTTCGAAAGCACCTTGAACTCCGTCCGGCGGTTGCGCTGGTGCTGTTCCTCCGTGCAAGCCTCCCCATATCCCTTGCTCACCACACGGCCCTTCGCTATACCCTTGCTGAACAGGTAGCCAACTGCGCTCTTGGCCCGCTTCTGGGAAAGCACACGGTTATATCCATCCGCTCCGCGGCAATCCGTGTGGCTGCTCAGCTCGATCTTCACCGTGGGATTGTCCACCAGGGTCTGCACAAGCTTGTCCAGCTCCAGGGCAGCGTCCGGACGGATGTCCCACTTGTTCAAGTCGTAGTAGATGTTCTCGATGCGGACCACCTGGTCCACCTTGAGGGGGAACAGGTTGAAATCCGTGCGTATCACGGAGGCGGCCTTGTTCTTGGTCGTGATCTGGGCGCTCTGCTTGAAGAAGCCGTCCTTCTCCACACGGATCCGGTAATCCGTGGCGGTGCGGAGCGGGAAGAAGTATTTCCCGGTGGCATCGGTCACCAGTTCCTCCAGTACACTGTCGACCGGATCGCACAGCATCACCCGCACGCCCTCCATGGGAGCAAGCGTCTCGCCATGCTGCACCACCCCCTCGGCGGTGTAGTCGTACTTGCTCATCTCGATCACGATGCCCTGCAGGGGGTCCGTGTCCGTGTTCACGGTGACCTTTTCCTGGAAGTAACCCTGCTTGCTCGCGAGGATCACATACCTGCTGCTGTAATCGACGTCCGCCATGAACTTCCCTCCGGGCGCCTGCTCCAGCTTCAGGCGCGCCATATGTTCATTGCGGTCGTTCTTGATGAGCAGATGGGCGCCATCAATGGGCTGTCGGCTGATCTTGTCGATGACCCTGCCCGCAAGGAACATGGTGGGTGGACGCAGCGTACAGCCATAGATGTCATCACTGCCCACGCCGCCGGGGCGGTCACTGACAAAGAAGCCCGTGCTGTCATTGATGAGTACCAGCCCCATGTCGTTGTACTGCGTATTCATCGGCGCACGGAGGTTGAACACCGTGCCGACACCGGCTGGCACCAGCTTCGCACGGAACAGGTCCAGGCCACCGAGGCCGGCGTGCCCGTTGCTGGCGAAGAACAGGGTGCTGTCAGGCGCGATGTACGGATAGAGCTCATTACCAGCCGTGTTCACCCTCGGGCCCATGTTGCGCGGTGCGCCCCAGCTGTTGCCCTGGTTGTCGCAATACCAGATGTCCGTGCCGCCCTGCCCCCCTGGCATGTCGCTCACGAAGTAGATGCGCCGCCCATCGTGGCTCACAGACGGATGACCCAGGTTATGCTCGGGGTTGTTGTGCTCGAAGGGCACCAGGTTGCCCCACTCCGGGTTGCCGAACTCGCCCACGATCACGTCCGTGTAGTAGATGCCAAGCTTCAGTTCACCGGCACCGGAAAGGTCCTTCGACCCGTGGACGTAGTTGTTGCGGGTGAAATACAAGCGGTCGGCCACCGAGTCGAAGCTGGCTACCCCATCGTGGAAACGCGAGTTGACGTCCTTGCGCATGACGGCGGGTTCCTCCGCCGTTTCCCCCTTCAGCATGGCGCTGTAGAGGTTTAGGTAGGGCTGTTCGTCCCAGGCATAGGGAGAACGGCCGCCCACTCCCTCACCGCGTGCACTGCTGAAAAGGAGCAGGTCGTCCATCACCGTGGTGCCGAGGTCGGCCTGCGAACTATTGATGGGCAAGGTGCGGATCGTCGCTCCATTGCTGTCACGCGCCAGGCGGGCCAGCAGGTCGGGGTCGTTCACATAGGCCTGCGCACGGGCATCGCCAGGATTCATCTGCAGGCACCTCGCATAAAGCCGTGTGGCCTCTTCATAGCGTCCGCTGCCACGGAGCACCTCCGCGTGGTTGAACAGGTCCTGGGCCGTGGGGCTGCCGGCCGTGAGCTTGGCATAGGTGGCCTCGGCCAGGTCGGCTCGTCCCATCCGCGCGTAGGCGGAGGCGAGGCGGCGAAGCACCTCGTCATCAGCCTTTCCCTTGTCCACCATGTCCTGGTAGACCTTGACCATCGCCGGGTAGTCGAAGTTCGAGGCGTATCGTTCAGCGATGCGTTCCTTGAGCTTCTGGGCGACCGCCACCATGGGCACGGAGGCCAGCAACAGCAGGCCCAGGGTGCGTGCGACGGAGCGGCTCATCGATCGGGTGTGCTGCATCATGGCTCAGAAGTAGCGCGGTGAACGGATGCCCTTCATGCGTTTTCCGAAGTCGAAACCGACCATCACCTCATGGCTGCCACCGCTGTAGTTGCGCAGCGGGCTGAGGGGATAATCATAGGAGTAACCGGCGTAGAGGCCGTCGGTGAAGTAATACTGGGCCATCGCACCAACCGCGTCCTCATGCCTGTACATGGCGCCAAGCCAGAACTTCTCGAAGAAGAAGAAGTTTGCGCTCAGGTCAAAGCTCACAGGTGCGCCCTGCACGGCCTTGACAAGCGCAGTTGGCTTGAACTTGTGGTACATGCCCATGTTGAACACATAGCCCCCGGACAGGAAGTAGTGCGGACGCTGGCCCTGCTGCCAGGGATCCCCGGCCGTATCCGCCGGCGCGTTCTCGAAGAACTCCGTGCGCAACAGCTTGGGGGTGCTGAGCCCCACGTAAAAACGCTCACCATAGTACATCACACCGAAGCCGAACTGCGGGTCCAGTTTGGTATTGACGTTCTGCTGGAAGACCTGGTCGCCGCTCTGCAGGGGGTTCAGTTCGCCGAAGCGACCCTGCACCAGGGTCATGCCTCCCTTGAGGCCGAACGCCAGCTTCCGTTCGTTGGCAAAGTGGATCCGGTAGGCGGCGTCCACCATGAATGCGTACTGGCTCACGGGACCATGCTCATCCCGCATGATCGTGCCGCCAATGCCCATGGTCTCGCGTGCGAGCGGGGCATGCACGGTGAGCGTCTGGGTGCTCGGGGCGCCCTCGAAGCCGACCCATTGGTGTCGGGTAAGTGCCTTGATGCTCACCCGCTCGGCCGCGCCCGCATAGGCGGGATTGATGGCCAGCAGGTTGAACATGTACTGGGTGAACTGGGGATCCTGCTGCGCGGCAACGGGGGCCGAGAGCAGACAGGCCAGGGACAGTGCTTTCCAGCGGGATGCCACGTTCGCCATGGATCGGACGCCGAGGGGCGCGGTGTTTCGATTGGTGTTCCTCCAGGTGCTCATGGTCAGCGGCGGATGTAGATGTAGCCGGTGAAGGGCTCGTCACCGTTGCCGAGGTCCAGGATGAAGTAGTAGGTGCTCTCAGGCAGGTCCTCTCCCCAGTTCAGGCTGTTCTCGCTGCGACCGTTCCAGTCGTTCGTGTAGGGGGAGCGGTCGAGGACCTTCGCACCCCAGCGATTGAAGACCTGCAGGCTGTTCCTGGGATAGCTCTCCAGGTTGAAGACCACATAGGTGTCGTTCACACCGTCGCCATTGGGGCTGAAGGCATCCGGCACGGTCACGGTCAGGCAATCCTTTAGGCGGACCAGCACTGAGTCGCTGGAGCTGCCGCACACGCCGTTGTCCACCGTCCAGACGAACCAGTTGGCACCAAGGGCCAAGCCGTTCACCGCAGTACCCGGATCGGAAGGGTCTGCGATGGTGGCCGTTCCACCCACAAGCGTCCAGCTGCCGGATGCGAGGTCACCCACCACGGGGACCGCATCCAGGTCAGTTCCGGTGAAGAGGTGCTGACAGAACTCCTGGTCCTCACCCGCATCAGCGGCAGGCTGGGTGCTGTCGTAAACAAGGAAGCTCATCTGGTCGCTCGTGGTCCCACAGGCGCCGTTGTCGATCGTCCACTGGAACACCGTTTCACCCAGCCCGAGCCCGGAGACCGCGGTGAAGGGATCCGACGGGTCGGCCAGCACACCGTTGCCGCTCACAAGCGTCCAAGTACCCATCGCAGGCGGCACCGGTGCCGAGGCGAACATGGTGGCACCCGGTGCGGGCGAACAGAAGCTCTGGTCGTCTCCGGCCAGGGCATCCGGGGCGGTGTTGTCGAAGACCTCGATCACCACTGTATCGGTGGTGACGTTCTGTGCGCAGGGGCCATTATCGACTGTCCAGACAAGCACCGTGGTACCGACCGCGAGCCCTGTCACGCCGCTCGTTGGACTGCTGGGATCGGTCACCGTGCCGCTGCCGCTCAGGATCGTCCAGTTCCCCGAGGCTGGTGAGGTCAGTGCATTACCGGCCAGGGTGGTGGTGCTGGTGGGAGCGCACAATTGCTGGTCCACACCGGCATCAGCGGGCTGCTGGGTCGCATCGAACACGTTGATGACCACTTGGTCCGTTGTGATGCCCACCGTGCAGGGACCGTTGCTCACGGACCACTCGAACACGTTCACACCGACCTGGAGTCCGGTGACGCTCGTCGTGGGGCTGGTGGGGTCGGTGATGACGCCGCTGCCGCTCACCAGGGTCCAGGAGCCGCTGGACGGGTAGGTGGGCTCACCCGCCGCCATCGTCACGGTGTTGGGGTCAGTGGGCACGCAGATGTCCTGGTCAGGCCCGGCATCGGCAACCGGGGCGTTGGCATCGAAGAGGGTGACCTGCAGGGTATCGGAGGTCACGGCATCGGGACAGGGTCCGTTGCTGATCGTCCAGACGAACACGTTGTCGCCAATGCTCAGGTTGAACACGGCGGAATTGGGATCCGCGGGATCGGCCAGACCGCCACCGCCCTGAACCACGGTCCACTGGCCGGTTGCCGGGAAGATCGGGTCATTCGCCGTGAGCACAGCTCCAGTGGTAGGCGTGCAGAGCTCCTGGTCGGGGCCGGCCTGTGCGGGCGGCTGGTCGGCATCATAGAGGAAGACGCTCACCGTGTCCACGCTGGGTGGGCCGAAGCCGCACTGCCCGTTGTAGATCTCCCACACGAAGACGTTCTCACCCACCGTCAGGTCGGTGATCATCGTGAAGGGGTCGTTCGCATCCGCGATGGAACCACTGCCTGACACGAGCGTCCAGGTGCCCACACCAGGGACCGCAGGGGTGTTCCCCTGCATCATCGTGCTGGTCTGGGGGGTGCACAGATCCTGGTCATCGCCGGCATCCGCCAACGGTGCGGCCGGATCATACACATAGATCTGGACGGTATCGCTGACGATTCCGTTCGGCGGACAGGGAGCATAGTCCAAGGTCCACACGAAGGTGCTGATGCCCACGCCAAGGTCATTGATCGCGGTCGTGGGGCTGGTCGGGTCGGCAATGGTGCCCGTTCCAGACACAAGGCTCCAGGTACCGGAGGCCGGCGGGGCCGGCACATCGGCGGACATCGCCGTGCTCGTCAAGGGCAGGCACACCTCCTGGTCGGGGCCCGCATTGGGCACGCTGGTGCTGTCATCATAGAGGATCACCGTTACCTCGTCCTCCGTCAGCGGGTCGGCACAGGGACCGTTGGACAGGGTCCACCGGAAGGTGTTCACCCCGATGCTCAGGTTGCTCACGGATGTGCCGGGATCGGCGGGATCGGCCACGATCCCCGAACCGGCTACGACGGTCCATACACCCACTGCCGGGAACACGGGCGCGTTGCCGGAGAGGAGGGTGTTGTCGGTGGGTACACAGAGCTCCTGGTCCGGTCCCGCGGCGGCAGCAGGGCTGTTGGGATCGAATACGAGGATGCTCACCTGGTCGTTGCTGATGCCGCAAACGCTGTTGTCGATGGTCCACTGGAAGATGTTCTCACCCACGGTGAGGCCCGTGACCTCCGTGAGGGGATCGTTCGCGTCAGCGAACACACCTGTTCCCTGCACCACCGTCCAGGTACCCGTGGCCACACCGACCGCCGTGTTGCCCGCGAGGAAGGTGCTGCTGGCCGGGGCACACAGCTCCTGGTCCGCTCCCGCAGCGGCGGGCGGCGCGTTCTCGTCGAATAGGTTGATCACCACATTATCCGCGGTGATGCCGCTGGAACAGGGGCCGTTGTCCACCGTCCAGGCGAACTCGTTCTGGCCGATGCCCAGACCGGTCACGGTGGTGTTGGGGTCCGACGGATCGGTGATCGTACCCTGGCCGCTCACCAGCGTCCACTGTCCGGTGGAGGGGAACACCACTGCGCTGCCGGCGAGCGTGGCACTCGTGATGGGTGTACAGATGTCCTGGTCGGGGCCGGCGTTCGCAACAGGCAGGTCGCCGTCGAAGACGAGGATGCTGACCTGGTCGCTGGTCAGGGGGTTCGCACAAGGACCGTTGGTCACGGTCCATTCGAACACGTTCTCGCCGACCGACAGGCCGGTCACCGCCGTGGTGGGATCCGCCGGGTCGGCCAGGATGCCCGAACCGCTGACCAGGGTCCACTGGCCCGTGCCAGGCGCGATCACAGCGCTGCCTGCAAGAACGGTGGCGGTGTTCGGCGTGCATAGCTCCTGGTCGGGGCCGGCATCGGCAGGTGGCGTGTTCTCATCATAGAGGACAAGGGTTACCGTATCCGTACTGACGCCGCCCGGGCAGATCCCATTGTCCACCGTCCACAGGAACACGTTCACGCCAACGGGCAGGTCGCTCACCGCGGTGCCCGCATCATTCAAGTCCGCGATCGTGCCACCGCCCGAAAGGATGGACCAGGTACCGATGCTGGGGAAGAGCGGCACACTGCCCGCCAGCGTCGTGCTCGTGGTCGGGGTGCACAGGTCCTGATCGGGACCCGCGTCGGCCACCGGGCTCTGCGGGTCATACACCTGGATGGTCACTTGGTCGGACGTGATGCCGCTGGCACAGGGGCCGTTGTCCACGGTCCACTCTAGCACGGTCTCACCCACCGCGAGGTCGATCACGGCCGTATTGGGGTCGGAGGGATCCACGATGATCCCCGCCCCGCTTACCACGGTCCAGGTACCGGTGGCCGGGAAGGTCACCGGGCTTGCGCTCATGTTGACCACGTTGTCGGGTGAGCAGAACTCCACATCCGGACCCGCGTCAGCAACTGCGTTGGTCGCATCGAAGACGAAGAGGCTCACCAGGTCGGATGTGGTGCCGCTGGAGCAGCTTCCGTTGTCCACCGTCCACTGCAGCACGGTCTCCCCCACCAACAGGCCGCTCACGTCGGAGGCAGGGTCGCTGGGATCGGCGATCACCGCCGTACCGCTAACTACCGTCCATGTACCCGTGGAGGGGAAGATAACCGGCGATGCTGCCAGTGTGGTGGTGCTGGCCGGCGTGCACAGCTCCTGGTCCGCACCGGCGTCCGCCGTAGCACTGCTGCCATCGAACACGGTGATCGTCACCTGGTCGGTGGTGATGCCGTTGGAGCACGGACCATTGTCCACCGTCCATTCGAATACGTTCACACCCACGCCCAGGCCGGTGACCACCGAAGCCGGGTCGCTCGGGTCCAGGATGTTGCCGGTGCCACTCACCAGCGTCCAGATTCCGGTGGCGGGAGCGGTGATGGCGTTGCCGGCAAGGTTGACCTGGTTCGGCACGTCGGGGATGCAGATCGACTGGTCCGGCCCCGCATCGGCGCTGCCCTGCACCGCATCAAACACGGTGATGGTGACCACATCCGTGCTCACCCCGCACGCACCATTGTTGATGTTCCACTCCAGGATGTTGGTGCCCACCGCCAGACCTCCCACCGTGGTGGTGGGGTCATTGGGGTCGGCGAATACGGCGGTGCCCTGCAGAACGCTCCACGAACCGGTGGCCAGTCCCGTGGGCGCATTGGCGGCCGTGGTGATCGGTCCATCGGATGAGCAGATGGTCTGGTCCGCCCCCGCATCCGCCTGCTGGGCGTCTCCGTCGAAGATGTTGATGGTGACCTGGTCGCTGGATACCGCGTTCGCACAGTTGCCGTTGCTCACGGTCCACTGGAACACGCTGGCCCCCTGGACCAGGCCGGTAACCTGGCTGTTCGGGTCGCTCGGGTCCACGATGGTGCCGGAACCGCTAACGAGCGTCCACGTGCCAGAGGCCGGCGCGATGAGCGCACTGCCGCTAAGCACCGTCGAGCTGATCGGGGTGCAAAGGCCCTGGTCCGGTCCGGCATTGGCCACCGGGTTGGCCGCATCGAACACCAGGATGCTCACCTCATCCGTGGTGAGGCCGTTCGCGCAGCCGGCGTTGTTCACCGTCCATCGAAAGATGTTGGTACCCACGGTCAGGCCTGTCACCAGGGTATTGGGGTTGGTGGGGTCGGCGATCACACCCGCACCGCTCACCAATGTCCACGTACCGGTGGCCGGCGGCAGGACGGCGCTCCCCTGCAGGTTGACCTCCGAGGGGAAGGTGGGCACACAGATCTGCTGGTCAGGCCCCGCGTCCGATACCGGCGTGGTACCGTCAAAGACGGTGATCACGACCTGATCGGTCGTCGGCGTGCCGCAGGGACCGTTGTCCACCGTCCACTGCAGGATGTTCACACCCACCCCGAGACCGGTAACACCGCTCAACGGATCACCAGGCGTCGTAATGGTACCCGAACCGCTTACCAACGTCCACGTACCCGTTGCGGGGAAGCTCACGGTGTTGCCTTGCAACGAGGTGCTCGTATTGGGCGTGCACAACTGCTGATCCGTGCCTGCGCTTGCGGCGGCCTGCGAATCATCGAACACGAGGATGGTGACCTCATCGCTGCTGGGCGTTCCGCAGGGGCCGTTGTCCACGGTCCACCGGAAAACGTTGGCTCCGAGCGACAGGCCCGTCACCGCGGTCGCGGGATCGTTGGGGTCGGCCAGGGTGCCAGTGCCCCCCACCAGCAACCAGGCGCCCGTGGCGGGAGCGGCCACGGTGTTGGCCGCGAGGTTGGTCGACGTACCGGGCAGGCAGATCGACTGGTCGGGACCGGCATTGGCCGGCACCTGGCCCGGGTCGAACGCCGTGATGGTGACCTGATCGAGCGCAATGCCGCAGGTACCGTAGTTCACGCTCCACTGGAACACATTGGCCCCGGGCGAAAGACCTGTGACAGCCGAGGACGGTGCGTTCGCATTGGCAAAGGTGCCGCTGCCGCTCACCACGGTCCACGTGCCGGTGACCTGAGCGTACGGTAGCTGGCCGGCCAGCGTGGCAGTCGTACCGCACACCTCCTGGTCCGGACCGGCATCGGCCGGGGTGAAGGGCGGGGTGACGGTTAT
>CAZUNW010000028.1:14717-17660 GCA_964621425.1 uncultured Chryseobacterium sp.
CGACCAGGGGGCAGGCATCATCGATCACCGTGACGGCGAAGTTGTTCGTTCCGATGTCGGCGATGGTGGGCGTCCAGCTGAACGTCCCCGTGGGGAAAGGGCTCCCGGCCGTGGTGAAGCTGGCCCCGGGGATGCCGGAGTTCCAGTTCATCTGCACCGACTGGCCCGCATTGGGATCGCTTGAATTGATGGTGAAGGTGATGGGGACACCCGCGCACACGGAGGTGCTGAAATTGGCCGTGCCATTGATGCCGCTGGCCGTAGGAGCGGTGTTGCCCGCACAAGAGCGCACCACGACCTGTACGTCACGCGTCACGGAGCCGATCTGGACCCCGTTGCGGAACTCGCGCACGCGGTAGGTCACCACGGCCACCTGCAGCTGGTTCGGGATCACCGTCATGGTGCCCGTATTGGCGTTCAGTTGGACGGCTCCAGCCCCGCCCCCGTTGCGGATGGGCTGGGTGGCGCTGTAACCTGCGGCATAGGGGATGTTGTTCCCATTCGCTCCGCGCGCCGCGATCAGCTCATAGGTGAGCTGGTCACCGTCCACATCCACCGCACCGGGGTTGTAGCTGACGGACTGGCCCAGGCAATAGAACGGTGTGGGTTCGGTGAGGAAGTCTGCCGAATTGTTGCACGGGCTAAGGGTATTGTTCAGTGTGGCGTCCAGGTAGAGGTTCTGGTTGCCGGGGTTCTGGAGCGAGGTAATCGCATTGTTGCGGCAGCAAAGGGACCAGCTGAACACCCAATCCGTTCCGCATCCGGCGTAGGCGCTAAGGTTCACCAGCCGGGTGTAGGTGTACTTCTGTATGCCGTACTGGCCTGTGGAGCTCAGGCACCGGTCGGTCTCCGTGGCGCATATGGGGGTGATCACCTGCACGCCCTGGAAGGCGAAGCACTGGTTGAAGTTGGCACCGCACTGCTGGCTGCGCACGTTGAAGGTCAATCCGTTGTTGCAATTGGTCGGCGCCGCAACGCCGTTGCAATCCCGGTAGAAATCGAGCGTCACCAGGTACTGGTTGGGTGCCACGCAGGTGTAGCTGATCTCTCCGCCCACGGCGTGCGTGGCATGCACGTCACCGCTCCACAGGAGGGCCAGGGCGGCCAGCAGCGGGGCAATGGATCGGACGAGGGTGGGGACTGTGCGGAGCGCGGCTTGGGGGCGTGAGGTTCGCATCATGTACCTGTCGGTTGTGCACCCACCCGGAACGCTGAACGCGCGGCGATCAGGGAATGGACCGCCGGTACGAACCTCCTCCACAGGGGGTCTGTACAAGATAGGAGGATCCTCGGCCTGATGTCCACAAGTTGCCCGGAAGGTGCCTCACAAACGTAGACCGGCCCAGTTCGGGGCGACCGCCCGGCACCGGTGCACTTGTCAACACGGGCATGTGGGCTTGAATCCTCTGGGGCTCAAGGGCAATCACCGTCCCCGCTCATCGAAAAGGGCATTGAGCCGACGCGGGGATGGACCGGGCCGCATGGCCCTTCGCATGGGTGAGCGCGCGCACGTGCGCACGCGTCACTCCTTCACGAAACGCTCCGTGAACTGTGCACCCGAGTAGGCATCGGTGTAGCGCAGCAGGTAGAAGCCCGGTGCAAGAAAGCCCACCGGCACCTGGGCACCAGCAAGTATGCCGGCACTGATGCGTTCACCTGCGGCGCTCAGGATCTCAAGCTGGCCGCCGGGTTCGACCCCATCCAGCGTGAAGCGCTCGCGCACCGGGTTGGGGTGTATGCCCACCGGGCGGGGACGGTCGCGACGGACCGCGATCACCGGGCCATAGGTGATGTCTCCGCCGGCGTCCACGTGCCTGAGCCGGTAAAGGCTTGTACCCCCGATCGGGAATGCATCCCGCACCTCGTAGCTCTGCTGCTGCATGCTGGTGCCTGCGCCGGGCACCTGAACCACCTCCGCGAAGTCCACACCGCCGGCGGAGCGCTCCACGATGAACCGGACGTTCTCCGTTTCCGTGGCCGTCACCCAGCGCAGGACCACCTCATCGTTGACCGGCGTGGCCTGGAAGGTGAGCAGCTCAACGGGCAGCGCCCCCACACTGCAGATGATCTCCTGTGAGGGGATGCCCGGTCCGTGCAGTTCCAGGCGCACCGTGCTGCAACCCAGGGCGGCCGGGGTCACTCCCGCACAATTGGTGGAGGGGGTCCATGCGTTGGATGACATCACCGAGCCACTGCCGCCGTTGTTGGGCAGGTCGAAGAAGATGTTGGTCGCCCCGCAGCCGATCCGCCCCTGGAGCGTGTAGAGGGATGCTGGAGCACTGGGCCCGGCAATGACCACGTTGTAGGCCATGCGGGTCTGGTAGGTGTAGCCCCATGGGCAGGTGGCCGCAGCCGGTACCACGGCCTGCGGGGCCACCGTGGCATGGACCGTATACCCGGTGGTGGATGTCACCCAGCACTGCCCGGCCAAGGGGCAGAAGGGCAGGAAAAGGCTGATGAGGACGACCAGCGGATGGAGGGGTAGTGTCCGTACCATGTGCGCGGGGTTAGGTCATCCTTTACGGGATGACCTGCGTCAGGGTTGCGGCCCCGCCGAACTGATGGATGTCAGGAACAGCTGCGTATCCGCCCCGGCATCAGAGCCCCAGGAGCACCTCGGCGGGGTCCTTCCCGCCGAATACCAGCTTCGTGGGATCCTCGATCATCTCCTTCACCTTGTAGAGGAAACCCACGCTCTCCTTGCCATCGATGATGCGATGGTCGTAGCTGAGCGCCACATACATCACCGGGCGGATGACGACCTGGCCGTTCACCGCCACCGGCCGCTCCACGATGTTGTGCATGCCCAGGATGGCGCTTTGCGGCGGGTTGATGATGGGGGTGCTCAGCATGCTGCCAAACACCCCGCCGTTGGTGATGGTGAAGGTGCCGCCGGTCATCTCCTCGATGCTCAGCTTGCCATCGCGGGCCTTGAGCGCGAGC
>CAZUNW010000029.1:0-3124 GCA_964621425.1 uncultured Chryseobacterium sp.
CCCGTAGGCTTCGATACGGGCAGCATCCTTGGGCACGCGCTGCCCTCCCCCGAGCCGGAAGGTGGTGCGCGCCGTGTCGCGGCTCTGCACGAAGAGCTCCCAGTCGTGGAACTGGTAGCTGCCGGCCAGCCGCGTGCTGCCGGTGTCCGGGAGGAAGCGGTTGCGCTCGTGCTCGTCCTGCAGGCCCACGGTGAACCAGCGCATGCGCCGTGCAAGCCGCCCCTTGTGCCGCAGGAACTCCGTGTGCACGGGCAGGGTGGTGGTGAGCAGGCTGGCGGTGCCCGTGAGGTCGAACCGTCCCGGGTGCAGGTCGCTAACCAGGTCGTGGCGCCAGCCCGCATACCGCTCGCGCGTCTGGAAGGTGTTCAGCACATAGCGGATACGACCCGCCTTCCCCGCCCGGAGGCCCACGCCCAGCGAGGCCAGCAACTGGTCGCCATCCAGCGGCCGCCCCTGCGCGTTCCAGTTGCGCTCGAACTCCACGGCCCGGTAGCGCTCAACCGGGGTGAATGCTGCGGTTAGGGCCTCGGCTTCCAAACCCAGTTCGAGCGCCCAGGTGCTGTCCGTGGCCCGCAGCGGAACAGCCTGGTCCGCTTTCACCCGCGCTGCGAAGGACTGGTCATCCGCGGCGTCCCGTGGGCTGAAGGTGTTCCTGTCGTAGCGTCCGTAGGCCACCTCCGAGCTCACGCGAAGTCCGCCCGCCGTGGCATGGTCCGCGCCCAGGGTCACCACCTGCTGTGAGCCCGGTGCCACCAGCACGCGCACCGGGGCATGGTCGCCACGGCGCACCAGCGCACCGGCCACCGTGTCCGGCGCCAACCAGCGGAACACGCGCCCGTTCGGTGTGAACTCCTGCTGCACATAGTCGCCCTGCCCGGCGCCCACCGTGGAGAAGGTGATGCGGTACCGCGCACTGTCCGGTGAGGTGCTGTAGACGTAGACGGGCGTGTAGCCCAGCGAGTCCACGGCCTTGTATAGCACCTGGTCCGCGTTGAAGGCCACGGTGTCCACACCGGGCACCACGGCGAGCAGCGCGTTGTCGCCGGCCGCGGCCAGAGCCCGCTCCTCCTCGTCCGTAAGATCCTGTTGCAGGGGCTGGCCCTTGTGGTCCTGTTCGCTGTACACATTGAGGCGCAGGGTGGTTCGTCCGCGTGTCCAGCTGTCGTCCAGCCGCACCAACGACCGCATGTAGTTGCGGTCCGAATACTGGAACTCCACGGTGATGCGGCGGTCCTTGGTGATGAGCTGGCGGGCGGTGAAGGTCAGTTCAGCCGTGTTGTAGTCGATCACATAGTCGTTCTCCTGGCCGCGTACCAGCAGCTGGCCATCAATGAACACCCGTTCGGTGCCGGACAGGATGATGATGAAGGTCTCCCCGGCATCGCCACGCAGGCGATAGGGTCCCTGAACCCCCTCCACCCCCTGCACCACGTTGCGCGCGAAGCGACCTTTGGAGATGGCCACGGAGGTGCCGCCGATGTTGGTCGAGCGTGCGCCCTTGTGCCGGTGTGTGAAGGAGAGCCCCTTCGCCTTCTTGAGGTAGGTGAGGAAGTGGCTGCGTGGGCGCTGCAGCACGAAGTCACCCGCGACCAGTTCCCAGTCGTCCTCGAAGAGCTTGATGAATACCTGGTCGAAGTCCTGGAGCTCCAGTGTGTTCCCCTCGGCCTGGATCGGGATGTTGTTGTCGGTTATTGAGGCCTGCACCTGGATGCGTTCTGTGATGCGGCCGCTGAGCTCCAGGTTCAGCGAGGAGTTGACCGAGAGGTCCTGGTTGTTGCCGAAGAGGATGCCCCTTGAGATGCTGCCGCTCTTGTTGAGCCCTGCGTTGCCGAACAGGTCCTCCCGTTGCCGGGGTGCCTCGTAGCGGAATGGATCACTGCGGTCGGGGTCCTCGCTCAGCAGCCGCAGGCGGTCCTTGTGCCTGCGCTCGGCGCCCAGCAGGAGCGGCCAGGCGCGGTAACGGGCGGTGAGCGTGTCGCCCGCCAGGGCTTCCTGCACCAGAAGCCTTGCGCGGAACGGGTCGAGCGTGTGCGTGGATGCCGCCAGCTGCAGGTCACCCTTCCACAGGGTGAAGCTGCCCGGGGCGATGCTCACTGTGTCCAGCGTGATGGTGTCCCGCGAGGCGATGAACGTGCGCACGCGGCCGTTGCCGCCCACGCCCTGTCCCAACAGCGCGATCGCAGGAAGCAGCAGCAATGCGGACACCGCGAGGTGTCGCAGGACGGAGGAAGGGTATCGCCCCAAGGGCGGAAAATTACCCATCAAGATCCGATCGTTGATGCGCGGCCGCCCGGTGCAGGGCTGTCCGGTGGTGCCCCGGGTACCTTTGGCCGGTGACCCTGAAGAACGCACGGAACGCGCGCGTGTTGTGCACCGCCATGGTGATCCTGCTGGCGTCGTGCGGGGGTGATGCCGATCCGCGTGTACGCTGGGTGAAGGGCGGCAAGCATTATGGTGGCGTCTTCAACATGAACGAGGCGGGAGTGGTGCGGAGCCTCTTCCCGCTGCACATCACACAGGCCGCCGAGCAGCGTATTGCGGCACAGATCTACCAGGGGTTGGTGCGCTTCGACCCGTTTGACCTGCAGGTGGAACCCTGCCTGGCCGAACGCTGGGAGGTTGACGCCACCTCCACCATTTTCACCTTCCACCTGCGCCGTGACGTGCGCTTCCACGCCAGCGGGGCGCTGACATCGGAGGAGGACCGCCTGCTGGACGCGGAGGATGTCCTCCATTGCTTTCGCGCGCTGTGCACGGCCGATCCGGCCAACCGGATGTTCTGGCTCTTCCAGGACAAGGTGCTGGGCGCCAACACGCATTATGCGAGCACCGCCGCCGGCGGTCCCGTTGAGGCCCCTGTGCCGGGGCTGGAGGTGGTGGACAGGCATACCTTCCGCATCCGCCTCGCACGGCCCAGCAGCTGGTTCCTTCAGGTGCTCGCCCACCACGGCTGCTGGATCTACCCTCGCCAGCTTGTCCAGGCACATGGGGACGACCTGTTGGGCCACGCCATCGGCACGGGCCCCTTCAAGTTGCGTACATATTCCCCGGGCTCCGCATTCGTGCTGGAGCGCGATGCCGCGCATTGGGATACCGATGAGCATGGCAACAGGCTGCCATTCCT
>CAZUNW010000029.1:3134-5198 GCA_964621425.1 uncultured Chryseobacterium sp.
GACCCGGACCGGAGCAAGGAACTGGACGCCTTCCTCGCGGGCCGCCTTTCCTGTGTCACGCAACCCCCGGTGGAGCGCGCCGGCGCGCTAGGTGACTCCGTTTCCCCCTCCGGTACCAGGCGGTTCATCGTGCAGTCCATGCCCGGATCCACGGTGCAGTTCTACGGGTTCAACCTGTCCACCGCCCCGTTCAACGATGAGCGCGTGCGGCGCGCGTTCAGCATGGCCATCGACCGGCAGTTCCTCGTGGACAGCGTGCTGGCTGGCCAGGCGGTTCCTGCCGAGCATGGGCTGGTGGCGCCGGGCATCCCGGGCTACCCGTACGACTCCGTGGCCGGGCATCCCTTCCATCCGGAGGCCGCCCGGACCCTGCTCGCCTACGCTGGTCATCCCGGTGGGCGAGGCCTGCCTGCCGTCGTGCTGCACACCAGTCCCGGCGCAGCCAATATCCGCGTGGCCGAGGCTGTGCAGGACATGCTCCAGCGCAATCTGGGCGTACCGCTGATCCTGGCGGTGCTGCCGGGTGACCAGCACTACGAGGCCATTGAGCACGGCCGGGCGCTTTTCTGGCGTGAGGGCTGGGTGGCCGACCTGCCTGATGCGGAGAACTTCCTGGCCCTGCTCCACGGCAGGAACGCCGAGCCGGACACTACCCGTCCCGCCTACGTCAACACCACGCGTTTCCGCGATGCGCGGTTCGACTCCCTTTTCGCCGCCGCCCAGGTTGCTGCCGATCGTTCACGCCGGCTGGCGCTCTTCGCCGCGGCCGAGAGCGAGGCGATGGCACGTTCGCCCCTCACCCCGCTCTACCATGAGCGCATCATCCGCCTGCTGCGCCCCGATGTGCGCGACATGCCGCTCAACCCCATGGACCTGCGCGACCTGGGCAGGGTGTGGTCCGCACCGGACATCAAGCGGTGACCCCATCCGTCCGGTGTTCGCCGGTAACGTACCGATGGACAAGCTGCTTGCCCAGTGGCAGCAGTGTCTCGATGTGAGGCACCTCCCAATCGCATTCCAGGCAGAAGGTGGCCGGTACGGGCATTTCCGGGCGCCTGGCGATCAGGTCCGCGCGGATGGCCTCGTAGGTGCAATGCAGCCCCAGCGCCCTGCTGCCCAGGTAATGCGTCACCACGCTGCGCCAGTGCAGGTTGTGCTGGGCATCGCGCAGCAGGGTGATGCAGAAGGTGTAGATGCGCGCTTCGCGGTCCTGGCGCAGCAGGAGGTATCCGGCGCGCGGATCCAGCGGCATCACCCCGACGGGGCCGAACTGCAGGTGCCCGCTGATGCGGTCGCGCAGCCCGATGCCCTCGTCCAGCCCTTCGCGCAGTGCCGGCAGCGCATCCCCGATCACCTCCTCAATGACGCCCATGACGCCCTCTGTTGCCGGTGGGGGCGTATAGCTCACCTTGCCCGTGCGCGCGTCCAGCTGGGTGATGTCGCGGTGCAACCCGGCACGCAGCTCATCGGCACGACGCCTGAGGTCGATGAGGTCCTTCAGGTGGTCGGCCAGGTCCTGCAAGTGGGGGTATAGCTTCCGCTCGGCGAACCGCTGGTGAACCCGCTGCAGGTAGGCGAGCAGCGTGTAGTGCTTCAGCTCCCGGTCGATCGAGGGATGAAGCAGCCAGTCCTTGCTCAACAGGGCGGGGTACATCCTTAGCGATGAACGGCCTGTTCAAAAAAAAGTTGCACCCCGCTCGCCGGCCCCTGGGTGCGCCGGGACCTTTGTAACGAACGAAAGTCACCACCATGAAGCTCCGCTCCATCGCCCCTGCCGCCGTGATGCTGGCCCTTCTGCTCACCGCCTGTGTACCGCAGCGCAAGTACGAGGAGCTGCGCTCGTCCATGGAGGCGATGCGCCAGAGCACCGAGGAGGCCCTTGCACAGGCGCGCGACGCCAAGGCCGCGCTGGACGCCCAGGCCATCGAGATGGGCGACATCAAGCGCCGGGTGAGGCAGCTGGAGCAGGACACCACCACACTGGGGACCTCCCTCCGGAAGATGCAGCAGCAATACGACAAGATCAATGGCCTCAACGACGAGCTGCTGGACAAGTACAACAAG
>CAZUNW010000029.1:5208-7677 GCA_964621425.1 uncultured Chryseobacterium sp.
TCCTCTCGGGCGACCGGAGCGAGAACCGCAAGCTGCTGACCGATCTGGAGGCGCTGCGCCTGGACCTGCAGAACAAGGAGGACTCGATCGCCATCAACGGCAGGCGCCTGGCCGAGCGGGAGGCCCGCCTGGCCGAGCTGCAGGCCGAGCTGGATAGCAAGGATGCGGCCATGCGCGACCTGAAGGATCGGGTGAGCCGTGCGCTCACCGCCTTTGAGGGCAAGGGCCTCACGGTGGAGCAGCGGGATGGGCGCATACACGTCAGCCTCGAGAACAAGCTGCTCTTCCCCAGCGGCAGCGCCACGGTGGATCAGAAGGGCAGGGAGGCGCTTGTGGAGCTGGCCAAGGCCATCGAGGGGGACGCTGACATCAGCATCCTGGTGGAGGGGCATACGGACACCGACAAGATCCTCCCCGGCAGCAGTTTCCGGGACAATTGGGAGCTCAGTGTGGAGCGCGCCACCAGCGTGGTGCGCATCCTGCAGGAAAGCAGTGCCATCGCACCTCGCCGCATTACGGCCGCGGGCCGCAGCGAGTATGTCCCGGTGGACCCGGCCGACAAGGCCCGTAACCGCCGCATCGATGTGATCCTTACCCCCGACCTTACAGCGCTCTATAACCTGGTGAAGGAGTAGGTCGGGGCCCTCGGCCCGCGCCCAGGCGAACAAAGCGGGCCGTCGGGCGGTCTACTTTTACAGCATGAGCCGCCCGAAGCCGGATCTTGACCCCCTGCCCCTTCCTGAATGGGGGCTCGGCCTCGACCGGCCGCTGCTGATCGCCGGTCCCTGCAGTGCGGAAAGCGCGGAGCAGGTGATGGCGGCAGCCCGGGGTCTGCGCGAACACGCCCCCGCTGTGCGCGTGTTGCGTGCCGGTGTGTGGAAGCCACGCACGCGCCCCGGCGCTTTCGAGGGGGCCGGCGAGGTCGCCTTGGAATGGCTCCGTGACGCACGCGACGCCACCGGCCTGCTGGTGGCCACCGAGGTGGCCACCCCCCAGCACGTGGAGGCGGCCCTCCGAGCAGGCATCGACCTCCTGTGGATCGGTGCCCGTACCACGCCCAATCCCTTCAGCGTGCAGGCCATCGCCGATGCGCTGGCCGGCACCGATGTGCCTGTGTTGGTAAAGAACCCCATCAACCCCGACCTGCCGCTATGGATCGGTGCCCTTGAGCGCATGCACCGCGCCGGATTGCGGCGCTTGGCGGCGGTGCACCGCGGGTTCAGCTGGTCCGGGCACACGGCCTTCCGCAACGCACCGATGTGGGAGTTCCCCATACGGTTGATGGCGGCCTGCCCCGGCCTGCCCGTGCTATGCGACCCCAGCCACGTCGCCGGCCGTACCGACGCCCTCGGCGCTGTGGCCCAGCAGGCGTTGGATCTCAACTTCAGCGGCCTGATGCTCGAGGCCCATCCCGATCCCGCCACGGCGCTGAGCGACGGCGACCAGCAACTGGCCCCCATGGCCCTCGGTGACCTCCTCAACGTCCTGGAGCACCGCTCGGCCCGGCCGGACGCCCAACTGCGCGA
Source organism: uncultured Chryseobacterium sp. (assembly GCA_964621425.1). Classification (GTDB taxonomy): domain Bacteria; phylum Bacteroidota; class Bacteroidia; order Flavobacteriales_F; family PHOS-HE28; genus PHOS-HE28. Next base: position 6,735 of record CAZUNW010000029.1, read on the forward strand.
TCTCTTGGACGAACTGCGTGAACAGATCGACCAGCTGGATCAGGATATCGCCCAAAAGCTGGCCGAACGGCTGGAGATCGCCGAGCGTATCGGGGTGTACAAACTGGAACATAATGTGGCCATCCTGCAGCCCGAGCGCTGGCAGCGCATCATGGCCGGTCAACATGAGCTTGGACGTACGCTGGGACTGGCCCCGGCCTTCATCGAGGCGTTCATGAACGCGGTGCACGAGGAGAGCATCCGCCGGCAGACGGCCGCATGGGAGAATGGCCTGGAAACCACTTCAGGATCCAAAGCGGTCCAGGGTGATCGGTTGTCCGGCCTTTGACATCCGCGTAGCTTTGCCCTCCCCCGCAAGGAACCAACCAACACCAATCCCTCCAGACCACATGGTCAATCGTTACGCTTCGGCGGCGGCCCTCGCGCTTGTCTCAGCCGGCCTCTGCGCCCAGCCGGTGTTCACCAACCAATCGGCCAGCCTGTCGCACGACGCGAGCAGTGGTGGTTGCATGGCCGTGGTGGACATGGACTTCGACGGCCTCGACGACATCGTGCAGCTGGATATGAGCAAGCACGTGTACGTGCTGTACCAGAACCCCGACCACTCCTTCACCACGTTCGATTATGGCGTGGTGGACGGCAGCAACCAGTGGGGCTGGGCCATCGCGGACATGGATCGCAGCGGTCACAAGGACATCATGAGCGGCGTGTCCGTCACCCGTTACCTGCGCATCAATTCGCGCGGTGATTTCCAGCTGGTGAACCTGGACGGACCGACGATCTTCCATCAGGGCGTGAGCATCGCCGACATGAACGGTGATGGCTGGGCCGACCTCTATGCGTGCAACGACGTGGGACCGAACAACATCTGGATCAATGATGGTTCGGGCAACCTGCTCTACGACGCCAATTTCATCGATTGGAGCACGAACCCGGTGTCGGA
>CAZUNW010000029.1:7687-17466 GCA_964621425.1 uncultured Chryseobacterium sp.
GGCGCGCACGCCGCCGGGCCGGCTCGAGACGACGCTGCTGGTGCACCCGCGCGTGTTCACCGACTTCGACGATGACGGCGACATCGACCTGCACATCAGCCACTGCCGCCAGGGGGTGAACAATCCCGCCGACCCGCGCCGGTGGGACCGCCTGTTCGTCAACGACGGCAACAACAACTACACGGACCAGGCCCTGGCCCATGGCCTGCAGAACCGCGAGCAGGTGTGGACCACCGATTTTGGCGACTACGACAACGACGGCGATCTCGACGTGTTCAATACCACGCACAGCACCACCCTGATGCTGTTCGAGAACGATGGCAGCAACAACTACGTGAATGTCACCGCGGGCAGCGGCCTGGAGTCCTTCACGGGCTTCTTCCTCCAGGGCCTCTTCCGCGACCTGGACAACGATGGCTTCCTGGACATCATGACGGGAACCGCGGACCACTATTTCAAGGGCAATGGCGATGGCACCTTCGAGGAGGTGACGAACCTGTTCCCTGCAGGCAAGAGCATGCTGAGCTTCGCCTATGGTGACCTGAATGACGATGGCTTCACCGACGTCTACGCCAGCTATGGCGATGCCTACGTGGATGGTGACCCGGGCTTCCCCGACCGCCTGTGGATGAACACGCCCAACGGGAACCACTGGCTGGAGATCGACCTCGTCGGTGTGCAGAGCAACGAGGAGGCCATCGGTGCCAAGGTGAAGATCTGGGGTCCCTGGGGCATCCAGGTGCGCGAACTGCGCAGCGGCGAGAGCTACGGTGTGGTCAACAGCGCCACGCTGCATTTCGGTCTCGGCACCGTCACCACCGTGGACAGCCTGGTGGTGCAGTGGCCCAGCGGGCAGGTGGACCACTACACGGACATCGATGCGGATCAGACGATCACCTTGTTGGAGGGTACCTGCATCGCCCCCGTGGCCCAGATCACGCCCAGCGGCGACCTCATCGTCTGTTCGGGTGGTGCGCCCCTCACCCTGTCAGCCAACCCGGGTTTCCAGTACACCTGGAGCACCGGTGCCAGCTCGCAAAGCATCAACGTGAACACCGGTGGCACCTACTCCGTCATCATCGATGATGGCACGGGCTGCTGGAGCGAGGCGATGGTGGTGGTGAGCGAGAATCCGGATGAGACGCCTTCCGTGACCGTCAACGGCGAGACCACCTTCTGCGAAGGCGGTTACGTGGAGCTGACCTCCACCCCGGCAGTCAGCTACCTGTGGAGCAACGGCGCCACCACGCAGACGGTTCAGGCCACGGCCGATGGCCCCATCACCGTGACCATCGCGGGCCTCTGCGGCAACTTCACCTCCGCCCCGGTGGAACTGGATGTGATCGATGCCCCGTCCGCCCCGGTGACCACCGGTGCCACCATCCCTGTGGCGGGAACGGCGGACATCACCGCCACGGGCAGCGCCATCACCTGGTACGATCAGTCCGCCGGCGGTACGGCAGTGGGCACGGGCAACAATTGGACCACCCCGGTGGTGTCCTCCACGACCAGCTTCTGGGCGGAGGATGTGAGCACCTTCGGCGGCGGCACCGCCAGTGGCGGCCGCGTGGACAATACCACCAGCGGGCAGTTCCACCAGAACGATGGCTTCTACCTCCTGTTCGATGCCTACGAGCGTTTCACCATCAACTCGGTGAAGGTTTACGCGAACAGCGACGGCAACCGCACCATCGCGCTCGTGGACATGAGTAATGGAACCACCGTGGCCAGTGCCACGCCGAACATCCTCACCGGCACGCAGGTGGTCCCCCTGGGACTCGAGGTGCCCGGCCCCGGCAACTACGCGCTGCGCTGCGTGGGCACGCCCAACATGTGGCGCGATGGCCTTGGCAGCAACCCGCAATACCCCTATGCGCTGGGCGCCCTCGGTTCCATCACGGGCACCAACATCAACGGCCAGAACGCCCTGCAGTACTATTATTTCTTCTATGACTGGCAGGTGGAGGCCTTCGGGCTTGATTGCGCCAGCCCCCGCGCCGAGGCCGTCGTCACCGTTGGTTCCGTAGGCATCACGGAGCCCGCCGAGGGTGTCGGCATGCAGTTGCTGCCCAACCCCGCGGATGAGGCCGTGACCATTTCCTTCGCCTCCACAAGTGGCTCGGCGACCTTGGAGGTCAGCGACCTGAGCGGCCGTATGGTGCGTTCCCTTTCCTCTTCCGCGCTGGCGGGCCGCGTCACCGTGGATGTGCGCGACCTGGCTCCCGGTGGCTACAATGTGACGCTCACCACGGCGGATGGACGGCAGGTGGAGCGACTGGTGGTCCGCTGATCCAAAGCCGGCCGCATGCAGGGGCTCCCGGTACACCGGGGGCCCCTGCCATTTCAAGGGCGCTGCTCAACGTACTTTGGTCCCATGACCGACCGCCGACCACCCCTGCGTGACAGCCTGCTGGTGCTTGGTACGGGAGGCATCGGCCATGCCCTGCTTGAAGCCTGTGTGCGACTCCCCTTGAGGCGGATCACCTTGGTGGACGGCGATCGTGTGGAGGAGCACAACCTGGAGCGGCAGCCACTCTTCGCACCGGTGGACATCGGAAGGCCGAAGGTGGCCGTGGCGGCCGCGTGGCTGAGGCAGGGTCTGCCCGGTGCGGTGGTCGGTGCGGTCGACGCTTTCGCGGATCCGTCGCTGCTCACCGAACAGGTGGCGGCCCACGCCATTGTCGCTGACTGTACCGACGACCCCCACGCCCGCATACTCATCGACCAAGCCTGTGCGCGGCATGCGGTCCCTCTTGTGAGCGGGGCCGTGCATGGTCCGCAGGGCCAGGTCATCGTCCTGCATGCCCCGGAAGGCACCGGGGATCCGGGCCTCACCCGCGACGCCCTGTTCGCAGGACGCCCCGGCCCCGGACAGGATGAGTGCGATATGCGCAAGGTCCCGCTTGAGGTGCTCGAGGCCGTTGGTCTGCGCATGATGCAGCGGGTGGGCGACCTGATGGCCGGCAGGTCGGTGGAGAACGGTGCGGTCGACCTGTTCGCCGACCGCCGCTGGACCCGCTTCGCTCACAAGCCCTGACGCACCATGCTGCCCGCGCTCGGCATCGCCCTCATCGCGTTGTTGTACGCCGCCGTCGGTCACGGCGGTGCCAGCGGTTACCTGGCGTTGATGGCCCTGATGGGAGAGGACCCGCAGGATATGCGGACCACCGCCCTCTGGTTGAACCTTTTGGTGAGCGCCATCGCCACGGTGGAGTTCATGCGGTCCGGGAATTTCAGGTGGTCGCTCTTCCTCCCGCTCATCCTGTTGTCCATGCCCATGGCCTTTCTCGGGGCCAGCATCGTGCTTGACGCGCGCATCCATGAACAGGCCCTGGCGGGATGCCTGGTGCTGGCCTCATGGCGGCTCTTCCGTTCGTCCGCATCGCCCACAACCGGGCTGCGTCCGGCACGCCCGCTTGTTGCCGTGCTGCTGGGGGGGGGCATCGGCCTGGTGTCCGGCATTGTTGGCATCGGGGGCGGTGTCCTGCTCAGCCCGGCGCTTCTTCTGATGCGGTGGTGTGATGCACGCGGGGCAGCGTCCGTCAGTGCGCCCTTCATCCTGGTGAACAGCGCCGCAGGCTTGATGGGCCTTCAGTTGCATGAGCAGGCCATGCGCATTCCGTTGGGCTGGCTTGTCGCCGCGTTCGCCGGCGGGGTGCTCGGCAGCGCCATCGGTTCACGTGTGCTTCCCGATGCCCGCCTGCGTCAGGTGCTCGGCGTTGTGCTCCTGCTGGCCTCCACCAAGCTCCTCCTTCCATGATCACGGTCCGCGAGGCGCGCGCCATCCTGCAGGGGTCGGTCCGGGTCATGGACGCGGTACCCTGCGCGCTGCCTGATGCGCTCCATCGGTTCGCCGCGCGTGATGTGCTCGCCCCGGATGCCTTCCCCCGCTTCGACATGAGCGCCGTGGACGGCTATGCCGTTGCTGCGGGCGATGGCCCATGGACCTGTGTGGGCGAGTTGGCCGCCGGCGAGGTGCTAGGCCGGCAACTGGCGAAGGGCCAGTGCGCGCGCATCTTCACGGGGGCGCAGGTGCCGGCAGGCACGGTCTCGGTGCTGATGCAGGAGCACTGCCAGGTGTGCGCGGGTGTTGTGCATGTCATGAAGGGTTCCCCACCCGCGGGTGGCAACATCCGCCGTCGCGCCGAGGGGCATGATGCCGGCGCACTGCTGATCCCCGCTGGCACGCGTTTCGATGCGGCTGCGATCGGCCTGCTGGCCGCCGCGGGTGCGGAAGCGGTGCTGGTGGCTGGTCGTCCCCGGGTGAACGTGGTGCGCACCGGCGGCGAGTTCATCAGCCCCGGCATGGACCATGCCGGCCGCATCCACGGCAGCAATGAAGTGATGTTGATGGCCGCGCTCCCGTCCGCCGGGGCATCGCCCGGCCATGTGCCCTTCACCGCACCGGATGATGCTGGAATACTGCGCAGCGTGCTATGTCACGCCCTGCATGACGCCGATCTCGTCATCACCACTGGAGGCGCCTCCGTTGGTGACCACGACCTGTTGCGACCTGCCCTGGAGGCGCTTGGTGCCCAGGTGCACTTCCATGGCGTGGCGCAGAAGCCCGGAAAACCCATGCTTTTCGCGACCTGCGATGGAGTGCCGGTGATCGGCCTGCCGGGCAACCCCCGTGCCGTGCTGGTGCTGTTCGAGGTGTATGTGCGCCCCTTCCTGCACGCGATGCAGCGCGCCACGCACCCCGGTCCTTCGGAGGATCTGCTGCCGCTCGCTGAGGCCCTCCAGCGCAAAGGGGATCGCGATGAATTCCGAGCGGCGCGCATCCATCGCGGCGTGGTGGAGCTGCCCCCGGATGAAGGCAGCCACCTGCTCAACGGGCTTGTGGGCACCTCCGCCCTCTGCCACCTCGAGGCCCATCGTACCCGCCTGCAGCCCGGCGAGCTGGTGCGCGTTATCCACTTGCCCGTATGACGGATCGCAACTGGACGGGCGTGGTGCTTGCCGGCGGTCGCAGCAGACGCATGGGCAGGGATAAGGCCTTGGTGCAAGTGGACGGTATGACCCTGCTCGAGCGGGCCGTGGAGATCCTGCGGCCGCACGTGCGGGAGCTGGTCATCATGGGCGATCCGGAACGCCACACGCATCCCCGAGCCGTTACGATCGCGGACGAGCGACCCGGGCGGGGTCCTTTGGGTGGACTGGTGACGGCACTGGCCCAGGGCCGTTATGGCCGTATCATCGCCCTGGCCTGCGACATGCCCGGCGTGAACGACCGCCTCCTGCTCCACCTGAAAGGCCGCATGGACGGCCGCACGGACGCTGTCGTACCCGTGCACGCGGCAGGCGTGGAACCGCTTGCGGCCGCCTACCACCTGCGCTGCCTTGACCCTTTCCGGCGCGCACTGGAGGAGGGGCGTTACAAACTCACCGAGGCCATGACGCTCGTGCGCTGTAACCGGCTGGAGGTGACCCCCGGCCGGGACGGTTGGCCCACCGACCTGTTCCGCAACGTGAACGCCCCTGACGATCTTTGAACCCATGGATGTGCTCCTCTTCGGGTCTATCGCGGAAACTGCCGGAGCCGACCGCCTCGCGCTGCAGGCCGATACCTTGGCGGAACTGCGTTTGCTCCTGGCGGAACGGATCGCCGGCCTGGACCGGATGAGCCATGCCATCGCCGTGGACCGCTGCATCGTGAACGGCGACATGGTACTCACCGGTGTGGAGGAGATCGCCATTCTGCCCCCGTTCTCCGGCGGATGAGCGGCCCCGCGACCCACCGCAAGCGCGACATCTTCGTGGAAGGTGCCATTCCGCCATCCTTCATCGCCGGGAGTATCGCGAAGCACGCCACGCGAACGGACATCGGGGCCCACGAGCTCTTCCTCGGACAGGTGCGCGCCGATGAGATCAGTGGAGACGGGGATCCAGCCCGCGTTATCGCCATCGAATACACCGCATACCACGAGATGGCCCTGGAGCGAATGACCGATATCCGCGAGGAAGCCTTTGCGCGTTGGCCCTCGATGACCTGCCTGCACGTCCACCACAGCCTGGGTACCATCAAGGCCGGTGAGCTGTGTTTCATGGTCTTTGCCAGTGCTCCACACCGTGCCGCCGCGCGCGAGGCAGTGGCCTGGGTGGTGGACCGGATCAAGGCCGAGCTGCCCATCTTCGGGAAGGAGATCTTCGAGGGTGGTGGGTACAGCTGGAAATCGAATGCCTAGCATGAACGGCCATCGGCGAACGGCGAAGGAGGACGCCATGTCCCGCAGCCACCCGTGACCCGGCACCATTCGTACCGACCCATGATCGACATTACCCACAAACCCACCTCCCTGCGCGATGCCACGGCCACGGCGCTGGTCACCGTGAGCGATGCAGCCACCATCGCCGCACTTAAGGAGAAGCGCGTGCCCAAGGGGGATGTGCTGGAGAGCGCGCGTGTGGCCGCACTTTTCGGTGTCAAGAGGACGCACGAGCTGATCCCCGACTGTCATCCCCTGCCCATCGAACATGCGGAGTGTACGTTCTCGCTGGGGGACATGGAGGTGGTCGTCACCATGCGGGTGCGCACCATCTACCGCACGGGAGTGGAGGTGGAGGCCATGCACGGAGCGAGCGTTGCAGCCCTCACCATCTACGATATGCTGAAGCCCATCGACAAGGGTGTGGCCATCGGGGGCATCAGGCTGCTGGAGAAGAAGGGAGGCAAGAGCGACTGGAAGGACCGTTTCGACCTGCCGGTCAATGCCGCCGTGCTCGTGATCAGCGATGGCGTGGCCGGCGGTAAGAAGGAAGACAAGGCGGGAATTGCCATTGTGGAACGCCTGCGGCAGATGGGTGTTGAACTGGCTGCCCAGGATGTGGTCCCCGATGAGCCTGAGCGGATCGCCTTGCGCGTGGGTGCATGGGCCCGGCAGGGCGTCGACCTCATTCTCACCACCGGTGGAACGGGCCTTTCCCCTCGCGACCGCACACCCGAGGCCATCGCGCCCCTTCTGGATCGCGAGGTCCCCGGTATCATGGAGGCGGCTCGGAGCTATGGCCAGGCACGCATGCCCTGGGCCATGATGAGCCGCGGTGTGGCCGGCATGATCGGTCGGACCCTGGTGATCACCCTGCCCGGCTCAACCCGCGGTGCGCAGGAAACATTGGACGGCTTGTTCCCATTCGTCCTCCATGTGGTGAAGGTGCAGGAACAGGCCTTCCGGCACGGGGCCTGATGCCCTGTGGCTCGGTACTTTCGCAGCCCATAGGTCCACCCCATGATCAGCGCCAAGGTCGCCTGCGTCGAGGAGTTCGCCATCCACCGGCTTGGCACCGACCTGCCCGAGTGCGTGTTCAGCGACTACACCGCCGTGCTGCGTGGCGACGAGGAGCAGGCCTTCCTGCGCAAGTTGTTCCTGAAGCCCTTCGCCGGTGTGGCCGAGACCTTTGAGTTCGCCCATCCGGTTGCCAGGGAGTACAACGTGCTCCACGGCCTATGCGCGGAGGTCCAGGCAGGCAAGGACCTGGTGGGGTGTTCACGGTCCATTGCACGGCACCTGTTCGACGTGTCCCGCCATCACAGCATCCGCACGGGCGATGTCTTCGTGGCGCGTTTCAGCGGCGTTGAGCTGGACGGTGGCCTGCATGAAGCGGTCGGCATTTACAAGTTCGACGACAAGGAGGTCTTCCTCGAGAGCCGCGCGGCCGACGGGCGCATCGGGATGCAGCTCTGCCGCGGCCTGGGTGGTAACAAACCCAACAAGGCGGTTCTGGTGGTCCTTACCCTGGGGGAACCCACCCTGCTTGTGCTGGATGACGGGCCTTACACGGAATACTGGCAGAAGGACTTCATCGGTCTGCGGCCAAGGCAGGACCATGTGAACAGCACCAGGAATGTGCTGGAAATGACGCGCAATTTCATCACCGAGCAACTGCCCCAGGACCAGGATATAGCCCGCGCCGACCAGATCGACCTGCTCAACCGCTCCGTGCAGTACTTCAAGGCCAACAAGGAGTTCAACAAGGAGGCTTTTGCGCAGGAGGTGTTCCAGGAGGAGGAGGTCATCGGTTCGTTCAACCGCTTCGGCCAGCAGTTCAAGAATGACCGTGGTGTGCAGTTCAACGACATCTTCGAGATCTCGGCCCCTGCCGTCCGCAAGCAGGCCCGCGTGTTCAAGAGCGTCCTTAAGCTGGACCGCAACTTCCACATCTACATCCACGGGGACCGCAGTCTCATCGAGCACGGTGTGGACGATGGCGGACGGAAGTACTACAAGATCTTCTACCAGGAGGAAACGTGAGGGCCCCTTTCGGGGCCCCCATGTCCGATGCCTTCCCGCCCCGGCATCATTCCATGCGCACGCGGGTCACCGGGGAGTGTTCGCTGTCCCTGCCCTTCGTGGTCACCACCTGGATGAAGTAGGCCACGTCCTGCCCCTGGCGGACGGTGCGGTCCTTGTGCGAGCGTGCCGCGCCGGGCAACAGCTCGAGTTCCTGCCACTTGCCCTTGTCCACGCTCTTGAAGATGATGAACCGGGCCTCGTCCCGTGGCGCGTAATCCCAGCTCAATTGCACGTACCGCTTGTCCTTGGCCACCTCCGCCTCGAGCATCTCCACCTTTGGGAGCTTGTCCCGGCTGTTCATGCGCAGCTTCGGCTGCTGCTGGCTGGAGCTGCTCCAACCCGCATCGTCGACGGCAACCACGGCGTATTCATAGTAGGCAGGCTTGCCGCTATCCCTGTCAATATGCTCAAAACGGCGCTCGGCCACCGGAATGCGTACAAGCGTGTCCCACGCTGTTGTGCCAACGCTCCGGCGCAGCAGGCAGTGGCGCACCACGTCCTCGCTGCTGCTGGGCGCCCAGCGCAGCCAGATGCCGTCATCGCTCACACGGTAGTCCTTGAAGACCGGCCTCGTGGGCGGCCGAAGGTCCGGTCGCTTCAGTTCGATGAGTTCGCTGTGCTTGCTGCCGTTCCGGTTCAGGTCCACGGCCATCACCTTGTAGTAGACCTTCTCGGTGAGCGTCCTCATGCTGATGGTATCCACATACACGGTATCGCGCACGGCCGTACCCGTTAGGCGGCTCTCGACATGGTCGCGCTGGTTCTGCCAGAACACGTGGTACCCGTAAAGATCCGGCTCCTTCCCAAGCCGCCAGCGCAGGGTCACCACGCCGTTGGTGTCCACACTGCCCTCCAGCCCGATGGGCCGTGCGGGGGGGATGCTGTCGGTCACACTCCCCATGGCGCTCATGCTGAGCCCGGGGTTGTTCGCGGTGTCCACGGCGATCACCAGGTAATAGTTGTGTTTGAGGAGCTCAGGCGACCTGTCCAAGAAACTGCGGGTACCCGGTGGAAGGAGCTTCTCGTTCAGGCTGCGATCGTCGCTGGCCACGCTGCTGCCACGCGTCACATGGAAGCCTTTCAGGTCCTTCACGCCCGCCGGATAGTCCCAGGAGATCTCGATGGCACCGTTCTTCTCGGTGGCGCGCACGTTGGTGGGGGAGGGCGGTGGGGTGCGGTCCTTGTAGGAGGCCTTGATGGGTTCGCTGGGCTCGCTGCGCGTGCCGAAGGGGGTGAGCCCGATGATGCGGTAGCTGTAGTTCCTCCCCGGCACGTCGATCGTGTCGGTATAAACAATGCTGTTCCGCGTGGAGGGCAGGTCCGGGTTGGTGAAGCTCACGAACGGGCGTGTGTTCACCCGCTTCCAGCTGGTGCCTCCGTCGCTGCTGCGCTCCACATCGTAGGCGCTGAAATGGGCCTCGTGCGGCTCCCGCGGCCAGCCGATCATCATCAGGCTGTCTTGTACGTTCAGTGTGGTCACTATCG
>CAZUNW010000030.1:0-3684 GCA_964621425.1 uncultured Chryseobacterium sp.
TTCAAGAAGGACTGGGAGGCCACGGACATCCGCACGGGCATCGTGGCCGCCGTGAGCGTGAAGGTGATCGAACCGGTCTTCGAGAGCCAGACGAAGACCAAGCTGGGCAGCCTTGAGGTGGAGCCGGGCGGGCAGAGCATGCGCTCGTTCGTGGGCGATTTCCTGGCCAACAAGCTTGACAACTTCCTGCACAAACATCCGGAGACCGTGCAGGCGCGCCAAGAAGGCCAGCTTGCACAACCGGAAGCTGCGCGATTGCCGCATCCACCTCAGCGATCCCAAGAACGACCCGCGCAAGCAGGGCTCCACCCTCTTCATCACCGAGGGGGATAGCGCAAGCGGCAGCATCACGAAAAGCCGCAACGTGGAGACCCAGGCCGTGTTCAGCCTGAAGGGCAAGCCCCTCAACAGCCATGGCCTCACCAAGAAGGTGGTTTACGAAAACGAGGAGTTCAACCTCATCCAGGCCGCTTTGGACATCGAGGACGGCATGGACGGCCTGCGGTACAACCGCATCGTCATCGCCACCGATGCTGATGTGGATGGCATGCACATCCGCCTGTTGCTGATGACCTTCTTCCTGCAGTTCTTCCCCGACCTGGTGAAGAACGACCACCTGTACATCCTGCAGACCCCGTTGTTCCGCGTGCGCAACCGGAAGGAGACGGTCTACTGCTACAGCGATGAGGAGCGGCAGCAGGCCATTGCCCGGTTGGGCCGCGACCCGGAGATCACCCGCTTCAAGGGTCTGGGGGAGATCAGCCCGGACGAGTTCAAGCATTTCATCGGTCCTGACATGCGCCTGGAGCCGGTCATGATCACCAAGGACGCGGGCGTGCAGCAGCTGCTGGACTTCTACATGGGCAAGAACACGCCCGAGCGGCAGGAATTCATCATCGGGAACCTGCGTGTGGAAAAGGACCTGGTGAACAGCAGGGACGAGGACCCGGTGAAGGCCATCGCGCGCAAGCTGGACGAAGTGGAGGAGGAGGCATGAGGGGCGCGGTCCGATCCATCCCGTTGTTGCTCGCCCTCCTGGCGGCGGCCGCCGTTGCCCGGGCGCAGGGTACCGGCCAGGTGCGCCTTGTGGTGGACCCCGGCCACGATTTCACCTTCATCCTGGATGGCAGTCACCGCATGCAGCAGCGTGTCATCGACCTGGCGGAGGGCACGCACCGCTTCCAGGTCTGGGCGCCCACCCGCCGCATCGTGGATACTACCATATATGTGCGCGCCGGGAGCAGCCGGGAGCTCGTCATGCGGTTGCCCTACTCACCGGAGTTCCTTGCGTACCAAGGCGAAGTGCGCCAACATCGCCAGCGGATGTGGCTGACGAAGGCCCTGCCCTCCTTTGCCACCCTTGGCGCGGCGGCATGGACGGCCGTTTCGGTGATCCGCTACGATCGCGCCGGTCGCCGCCTGGAGGAGGACGCGGAGCTCTATAACACCAGCGCAGACCCTGGCGCTATCGCTGAACTTAAGGACGACCTCATCCCCGTGCATCAGCAGGAGTTCCGCCGCAGCAAGGTGATGCTCGGTGTGAGCGCCGGTGTGTTCACTGCCGCCGCCGCCTGCACCGTATGGTCCTACCTGCGGGCCAACAGGACCCCTCTGCCTGTCTTCGATGACAGGGAGAAGGTGCGCTTCGATGGCCTCGTCTGGCTGCCCGCGGCTGATGGGGTTGGCGGGTCCTGGCTGGCCGGCATCACGATCCCCCTGCGATGACCCCCCTGCGCACCGGCCTTTTTCCGATCCTCCTCGCGCTTGTTCTGGGCACTGGTTGCTACAAGGACGACATCGACATTGCTGCATTGAACACCAATCCGTTCGACGCCGATTTCGCCGGTCCGGCCGTGTTCACCATGGATACGATCTACGTGGAGCAGGTCATCGGCCCGCCCAACTACTTCCGCCAGGTGGTCCAGTTCCGCGTGGATGCGGGACTCTTCCTGGCCCCCGCGAGCTACCAGGTGGAGGTTCATGACTTGCTCGAGGGCACGCGGACGCTGGTCGGCCAGGTGCCTCCCGGCAGCCATACTCTGCGGTTCTACCGCGCGGAGTACCTGCCCGGCCAGGAGGTCTGTCTGGAACTCCGGATAACCAACAACAACACATTCGGTCGTCCCGAGACGATCTGTGGAACATGGCCATGAACGATGAGCACGAGGCGCCCCAGGAGGGTGTCGGTGGACAGGAGGATACCACCCCCCAGTCCGGGGGAGCACCCGGTACGGGAAGCGCATTCAGCGTCAGCGGCATGTACCGGACCTGGTTCCTGGACTACGCGAGCTACGTGATCCTGGAGCGCGCTGTGCCCGCTCTGTATGACGGCCTGAAGCCGGTGCAGCGCCGCATCCTTCATGCCATGAAGGACCTGGACGACGGGCGGTACAACAAGGTGGCGAACATCATCGGCCATACGATGCAGTACCACCCGCACGGTGACGCGAGCATCGGGGATGCCTTGGTGCAACTGGGGCAGAAGGACCTGTTGGTGGACTGCCAGGGCAACTGGGGTAACACGCTTACAGGGGATGGGGCCGCAGCACCCCGCTACATCGAGGCGCGCCTGAGCAAGTTCGCCAAGGATGTGGTGTTCAATCCCAAGACCACGGACTGGCAGCTGAGCTATGATGGGCGCAATAAGGAGCCCATCTTCCTTCCGGTGAAGTTCCCGCTGCTCCTTGCGCAGGGAGCTGAAGGCATCGCCGTGGGCCTCAGCTGCAAGGTGCTCCCGCATAACTTCAACGAGCTGATCGATGCGAGCATCGCCGTGCTGCGCAAGCGCTCTTTCGACCTTGTGCCTGATTTTCCCACAGGGGGACTGGCCGATGTGACCAACTACAACGAGGGCGAGCGCGGCGGCAGGGTGCGCTCCAGGGCGCGGATCCGCAAGGAGGACGCCAAGACCCTGGTGATCACGGAGATCCCCTTCGGCACCACTACCGCAAGCCTGATCGAGAGCATCATCAAGGCGAACGAAAAGGGCAAGATCCGGGTCCGCCACATCGAGGACAATACGGCCGGCACAGCGGAGATCCTGATCCATCTTGCGGCGGGCGTGAGCCCGGACACCACGATCGACGCGCTCTTCGCGTTCACCGATTGCGAGGTCAGCATCGCGCCCAATGCGGTGGTGATCGAGAATGACAAGCCCCGTTTCGTGGGTGTGAAGGAGCTCCTGCGCATCAGCACGGAGAACACGCTCCGCCTCCTGCGCATGGAACTGGAGATCCGCCATGAGGAATTGGAAGCCCAGTGGCACTTCAGCTCGCTGGAGCGCATCTTCATCGAGAAGAAGGTGTATCGGAGGATCGAGGAGGCCGAGACGTGGGAGGAGGTGCTGAGCTTCATTGACAAGGGCCTGAAACCGCACATCAAGGACCTGCGCCGCCCGGTGACCGAGGAGGACATCCTTCGCCTCACCGAGATCCGCATCAAGCGCATTTCCAAATACGACAGCTTCAAGGCCGATGAGCACATCCGCGGACTGGAGGATCAGATCGCCGAGGTGAAGCACAAGCTGGCCAACCTGGTGGACCACGCGGTCGAGCATTTCAAGGAGTTGAAAAAGAAGTACGGCGCCGGCCGGGAGCGCCGCACCGAGCTGCGCACCTTCGACACCATCGTGGCCACCAAGGTGGCCGTGGCCAACCGCAAGCTCTATGTGGACAAGAACGAGGG
>CAZUNW010000030.1:3694-17292 GCA_964621425.1 uncultured Chryseobacterium sp.
GGTGGCCGATAAGAAGTTCATCGGGAAGGGCGTTCGCCACGTTGGCGTTTGGAAGAAGAACGACGAGCGCACCATCTACCACCTGATCTACCAGGATGGTCCCAAGGGGGCGTATTACATGAAGCGTTTCGCGGTGACGGGTATCACCCGGGACAAGGAGTATGACCTCACCAGCGGTGCACCAGAGAGCCGGCTTGAGTACTTCAGTGCCAATCCGGACGGGGCATCTGAGGTGGTGCAGGTGACCCTGCGTCCGCGCCCCAACCTGCGCAAGACCAAGTTCGACATCGACTTCAGCAAGCTCGCGGTGAAGGGGCGGTCCAGCAAGGGCAACCTGCTCACGCGGTACATTGTTCAGAAGGTGGCCCTGAAGGAGCGTGGCGGCAGCACCCTGGGGGCCATCCCCATCTGGTTCGATGAGACCGTGCGGCGGCTCAACGACACGGGCCACGGACGCTACCTGGGTCGCTTCTCCGGCGACGACCGCATCCTGGCTGTGATGGCCAGCGGCGCCTACCAGCTCTTTCCTTTCGTGCTCAGCACGCACTTCCCGGATGATGCCCTCACCGTGGTCAAGTGGGACCCGAAGGCCGTGGTGAGCGCGGTCTACTGGGAGGGCGAGAAGCAGCAATACCAGGTGAAGCGCTTCCTCGTGGAGCCCGCCAAGGACCCTGTGAGCTTCATCACCGAGCATCCGGAGAGCAAGCTCGCCCTCCACAGCCTGCTGCCGCACCCCCGGGTGCGCGTCAGCTTCGACAAGCGCAGCAGCGACCGTGCGGACGAGGAGGTAGACATGGAGGCCTTCATCGCCGTGAAGGGCGTGAAGGCGCTGGGTAACCGGCTCAGCCCGTTCAAGGTGAAGGACATGGAGCTGCTCGATGGGGTGTTCGTTCCCATGACGCCGGAGCTTGAGGAGGTGCAGGGCATGTTGATCAGCGACGATGAGGTGGGCAACCTGGAGGCCCCCGAGGAGGAGGGCCTGGAGGAAAGCCCGGTGAAGCAGTTCAAGCGGCAGCAGGCGGTGCAGGACATGGACCGTTCGCCGGAGGACCCGCTTATCGGTTACGAGCCTGGGAAGCAGATCACGCTCGGCCTGGACTGATGCGGTGCAGCCGCCCGTGATGTAGCTTTCCGGCAACCGAACCGCCCATGCCACGCACCCGCCTCCTGTTGCTGGCGCTGCCCTGCCTCGGCGCCCTTACGGCATCCGCCCAAAGCCTGGTGAACACCCGCGATGCCGAGGTGCACCTGCTCTGTCATTGGCGCCCCGGCACCGAATGCCCGGGCGATGTTCTGAAGGAGACCGCCGTGATCTATGCGGTACCCGCCGACAGCGCCATCGTCCCCATGCGTCCCCGCGGCGGTGATCGCTGGGTCCTCAACCGGGTGGAGATGTGCTGCGATCCCCGTTGCCAGGTGCGCTCTGAGGCAGCGGTGACATGCAGCACCGCATCGGACAAGGGGAAGTGCGCCAAGGCCCCGGTGCGCATCAGCCGCACGGATCAGCAGTATACGATCGAGTGACCGTTCACGGCCTGAGCACGACCAGGGGCAGCGCGTGCGTCCGGTCGGCCAGCGTCACCTGAACTGAGTAACGACCTGCCGCCAGTCCATGCAGTTCGATGCGAAGCGGGGCCGTGCCGCCTTGCTCCATGCCCACTTGCCTTCCCGTCGCATCCACGATGCGCACGCGTACGGACACGGCCGGGCCATCAACGACGACCACGTCAACCGCAGGGTTGGGCTGCAGGCTGCAGGCGGTCGTCCGGTCGCTGCCGTTGATGCCGGTGTCCTGATGGACCAGAATCGAGTCCTGTGCGGATGTGGCGCATGGGCCTGTGGTGAGCGTGTAGTCGATCACCACCCAGCCCAGCCCGTACAACGCCGGCTCGAACTGCGTCACCGTATCCCCGTTTATGGTGTATGCCCCACCGGCCGGCGAGCCGCCGGACAGCGTGAACGGCATGCCCTCCGCGGCGATGGTGTCCAGGGGAAGTTGCAGGCCGGTCCCCGGGGCGCCCACCACGTTCAGCACCAGGCTGTCCGTTCCCGCACATTCACCCGGGGCGGCGGCGGTCAGGGTGACCACGTGCGCGCCGGGTCCAAGAAGGCCCGGGTCGAAGGAACCCTCGGGACCGGTGCCTGCGGCCGTTCCCGCCCAAACGCCGGGTGGGGCGCCCTGCAGGAGTATGGCGGCGTCCGTATCACAGAAGGGGCCTGCATCCTGGATCAGCGGCTGCGTCCGGGCTTGCACGGTGAACCCGATGGGCAGGTTGCTGCATTGTCCCCCAGTGGCGTCGGTGTAGGTGTAGATCGCCGACACCTGGTAGGGCAGGGGGCTGAGGAGGGCCGGGTCCACGGTGCCCAGCGATGCGTTTAGGGGACTGGCCCAGCTTCCCCCCACGGGCTGCGCATTGAAATCAAGCAGTGCAGCGTCTGCACAGACCAGCGTATCCTCAACCGGACCCCATACCGTGGGCCTGCGGATGGCCGTGATGGTCTGCGAGGCCGTGGCGCTGCATCCCGTCACATCCGTGAAGGTATACGTGAGCTCGTGGTCGCCGAACTCGTGGGTGGCCACGTCGAACAGGTCGCCGAAGACCCCGAATCCGGACCACGTGCCTCCGACGGGTTGGCCCTGGTCAAGCAGGTAGGGACCGGAGCTGCTGCATATCGTATCGAAGTCAAGAACGCTCACCCAGGGCGCCGGCTGCACGGTGATGATGGTCTCCACCGTACTGGGGCACAGGCCTGCCCCGTCCGCCACGGCGGTGATGATAAAGTTTCCGGGACCCTGCGCGGGGTCGAAGTCAGCCTCGACGATGTTCTGCTGGGAGTATTGCGGGTCGCCCAAGGGGCCGGAAATCCAAACGGATCCCTGAGAGGGACCGGTGACCACCACGGTCTGGGGGGCATCGGTGGTGCACAGGGCCGTGTCCACATCGATCAATAGGGCGGCTGGTGCGAGCAGGTCGAGCCAGAGCGCCTCACTCGCACAGTTCACGCCGGCGGCGTCGAGCATCACGAACACGACCTCGCCCAGGATCGGGAGCTCGTCCACATCCACCACACCGGCGTTGTCCACCGGCCCGAACCACGTTCCGGTCGATGGGGAAGCCACCAGTTGGACAGGCCCCTCTGGGCATTGCGGGATCGGGCTTACGAGTGATTCAAGCTCCGGTCCTGCCACGAGCTGAATGGTGGTGCCGGCGGCCACGGGGCAGCCGCCCGTATCAACCACCAGGTGCTGCACGTCATAGGTTCCTGCGGAGGCCGCAAAGGCCAGGAACTGGCCTTCCTGGGTGTAGGGCCCGTACCAAGTGCCGTTGATGGGCAGCGCAGGGGGCAGGATGTAGGTTCCGCCATTGGCACATAGGGTGTCCAGTGCCGGCAGGCTGAGCGTCCAGGCCGGTGCGCTGGCGGGAAGGACGCTTCGGTACCAGCCAAGGCCGGCTGAATAGAGCACCGTGAGATCGGCGCGTGCATCACCATCCAGGTCGGCCAATTCCAAGGCGCGTCCTTTGGGGACATCGGGCAGGACCTGGGCTGGCCCCAGGTCGCCAAGGGCGGGTTCGTAGTGGCGCCATTCAGCAGGGGCATCCGGCAGGTCGGGAAGGACGATCACCGACGCACCGACCCCGCACCCCGGAGCGCCGAAGCGGGCGATGCCGGCATCCGTCGCCCCGTTGAAAGCGCTTACACTGAAAGCGGCCTGGGGCGACGCATTGCGGGCCCATTGAAGTGTCTGGCCGGTCAGTCCCACGTCCAGGTCGCCGTCCGCATCAATGTCAATCAATTGCACATGCTGCGCATCCACACCCGGCGCCATGAAGGTGTCGACCGCCATCCAGAGCGAGCCGTCGCCCACGCTGTTGATCACCACCACGTGCGCACCATCCACATCGCTGACGAGGATGTCTGCGCTGCCATCCCCGTCCAGGTCGCCGCAGCGCAGCATGCCGCTGCTCACACCGGGGTCCATGTCGGGCAGGTCGGTGTCCGCCTGAAGGATGCCGCCGTTGTTGAGGCATCGGAACACACCTTCATGGCCGCCGTAACGTACAAGCAGTTCCGGCAGTCCGTCGCCGGTCACATCCGCTGCTACCATGGCGCTGAAGCCTGCGGGCAGGAGGCGTGCTGGCATCACCCGGACAGGTTCCGGATTGCCCGGGTCGAAATTCCCGTTGGTATTCTCCAATCGATAGATGGTGCTGTCCCGGTCTACGGCGATGAACAGGTCGATGTCACCATCCCCGTCGGCATCGGCGGGCTCCACCAGCGCGCGCTCGTCCGCCCCAAGGGGGAACAGCTCCTGTTCCTGGCCCATGCTGCCGAGCCCATCGGTGTTGCGGTACCAATGGATTCCCTCATCGCTGGTGATGATCAGGTCATTCGCACCATCCCCGTTGAGGTCTGCTGCCTGAACCGCAGTGGCACTGGCATCATCCACGAACTGATAGGTCCCGAACTGGGCCGACCCGGGAGAACCGCCCAGGAGCAGGGCTATCACCAGAAGGGGTTGTAGCAGGCGCATCGGGCTCCACAAATGTAGCCCGCCGGGGGTGGTCAGATGCCGCAAAGCACTGGGATGGCGGTGGCGTTGGTCAGCAGACGTTCCTTTTCGGCGTCGGCGATGTAGCGGTATTCATCGGACGCGTTGGCCATGATCGCCAGCGCATGTGCATCGATCCGCTGTGCGTAACGGATTGTCTGCTCGGCGAACCCGGCTGAGAAGACCGTGCTGGGCTCATTGGCCTCGATGGCACGGATACCGGCGGCCTCTAAGTGCTGCAGCATGCGCAGTTTGTTCTGCAGCAGCTGGTCGCTCGGGCTTTCTCCGGGCCGCATCAGCTGGAACACATGCACCTCCGTGCCGTCCAGCCCGGCCAGCCAGGTCACGGCATCCAGCAAACCCTTGATGTCATCGTGGCCGGCCACCGGCATCACCAGGCGGTCCACGCGGCGAACGGGGCTCTGCTGCTGCATGATCCAGCTGGGTACCTTCACTGAGCGGACAAGCCGCAGGATGTCAGCGCCGAACATGTTCTGCCGGAGCCCGCGGGGGCCGTGCGTACCCGCCACCATGAGGGCGTGCCCGGTGGCCGCCTCGATGGCGATCTCCTTGAGAAAGTTGCCATCGCGGTAGACCACGTTCACGGTCGCAGCACCGGCATGGCGGGCCACCAGTTGGTCCAGCTCGGCCCGCACCTGTTCGCCTACGGGCCCCTGCCGCTCCTGCTTGTCGCGCACGTGCAGCAGGGTGACGGAGCCACCAGCGGCCTTCGCCAGGCGCACGGCGTGCGCCAGTGCGGTGTCACCCAATCCGGTCATGTCAACAGGGCAGAGCAGGTCGCGCATGGTTCGTTGGTCTGGTGGCCGAAGATACTGGCCTTCCTGCTTGGCGCTCGCCGGGGTCTGGCGGCCCTCCAGCTTGGCGGATCGCCTACCTTTCGGCCTCTTCAGGACCAACCTGCCATGCGCTTCACCTCCCTTCTCTCCCTGTTGCTCGCCTGCCTGCCTCTCGCCGCCCAGGTGAACATCGGCTTCCTGGGCCAATACGATTACCAGGCCGCCCGTAACAGCAACCTGAGCAACCTATGGGGCTACACGGATGAGTTCGGCAACGAGTACGCCCTAGTAGGTGTCAATGGGGAGGACAATGTCCCGAACAGTGGAGGTCTGTCCGTGGTGGACATCTCAGACCCGGCCAACCCGGTGGAGGTTTTCTTCACCCCGGGGCCCAACAGCATCTGGCGCGAGATCAAGACGTGGGGCGATCATGCCTACGTGACCACCGAGGCTTCCGCCGGCCTGCTCATCGTGGACCTCAGTCCGTTGCCCCAAAGCGCCAATCTGCCGGTGACGCTTTTCCAGGGTGATAATTGGGATACCTCACACTCGCTTTTCATCGACGAGAACGGTCGTCTGTACCTGCATGGCGCCAACCGCGGAAACGGCGGGGTGATCATGTACGACCTGACCCAGGACCCCATGAGCCCGGTAGAGGTGGGCACCTTCGACAACTGGTATGTGCACGACAGCTTTGCCCGCGGGGATACCCTGTATGCCGGCCACATCTACGATGGCTTCTTCAGCATTGTTGACGTCAGCGACCCGGCTGCTCCCGTCCTGCTGGGCACGCAGACCACGCCCAACAACTTCACCCACAACACCTGGTTGGACGACAGCGGCCAATACCTGTTCACCACGGACGAGCGTGAGGGTTCCTATGTGGGTGCTTATGACGTGAGCGATCCAGCTGACATCCAGTTCGTGGACAAGCTGCAGAGCGTACCCGGCACCGATGCCATTCCGCACAATACCTACTGGCTGAACGACTACGTGGTGACGAGCTACTACACTTACGGCGTGGCCATCTACGACGCTACCCGGCCGTGGAACCTGGTGGAGACCGGCAGCTTCGACACCTCGCCATTCACCGGTGGTGGCTTCAATGGGGCGTGGGGCGTCTACCCCTTCCTGCCCTCGGGCCGCCTTATCATCTCGGATATCGAGGAGGGCCTCTTCATCCTGGAGCCCAGCTACACGCGTGCCTGCTGGCTGGAGGGCACGGTAACGAACGCGATCACCACCGTCCCGGTGAACGAGGCGGCGGTGAGCATCATTGGCCAGACCGCCAATGACACCACCGGATTTGATGGCCTGTATGCCACCGGGCTCGGCTTGGCCGGAACCTATGATGTGCAGGTTAGCGCCCCGGGCTATTTCCCCACCACGGTGAACGGGGTTGTGCTGGTGAACGGCCAGCTGACGCAGCTGGATATCGCCCTGCAGCCCATGACGCCGTTCGGGTTCACCGGCCAGGTGGTGGAGGTGGGTACGGGTGATCCCGTGCCCGGCGCGGTGGTGGCGCTGAACGGCTCCATGTCCGACCTGGAAGTGGTGGCCGATGCGAGCGGCCAGTTCATCATCCCGGCCATGTTCGCCGACACATACGTGATCACGGCCGGCCGCTGGGGCTGGAACACCACCTGCCTCACGCCACTGGCCATCGATGCCAATACGCCGCCGCTCACCATCATGTTGGACCCCGGCTATGCCGACGACCTGGCGCTGGACCTCGGATGGACGGTCTCCGGTTCGGCCACCAGTGGCACATGGGAACGTGGCTTCCCCGTGGGCACATCCTACCAGGGCGGTCCGTGCGCGCCCGGTGCGGATGTGGTGAACGACTGCCTGGGCCGGGCCATGGTGACCGGCAACGGTGGTGGCAACGCCGGGGACGATGATGTGGATGGAGGAACAGCCCTGCTTTCTTCGCCGGTCTTCGATGCCACCGCCTACATCACCCCCGCAGTGCGGTACGATCGGTGGTTCTTCAATTCCGGTGGGAACGGAGGTGCCCCGAACGATGAACTCCTCGTATTGCTATCCGATGGCACGGACACGGTTACGGTGGAAACAGTGACGGCCACCAGCCCCGGTCCGGCCAGCTGGCAGTCCGTGGAATGGGTCATCAGCGACCACCTGGCCCCCACGGCCACGATGCAGGTGCACTTCCTCACTTCGGATGACCAACCGGGCCACTTGGTGGAGGCCGGGATGGACGTGTTCGAGGTGATCGAGACCTCGGTGGACGGCATCAACGAGCGAGACCTTTCCGGGCTTGTGCTCTGGCCGAACCCCACGGACGGCGGCTTCCAGGTGAAGGCTCCGGGCGGGGCCATCGCACGCGTGGAGTTGCGCGACGCGCAGGGTCGCCTGGTGATGAACGTTCCGGCCTCCGGAGAGCAGGTCGTTGTGCCGGGTTCCCTGCGTTCCGGTGTCTATGCGGTAACCGTGCGCATGACCGGGGGTGTGGCGGTCACCACGCGTCTCGTGGTGCGCTGACCTAGCGTCGCTCGGGAACGGAGCTGCAGTGCTCCTGGATCAGGGCGTCCACGTCCCCCACACCGCCAAGGATGCGGGCGAGGGAAAGGTCCGCACAGGCCTTTTCCAGAAGTCCCTTGCGCAGGCGCAGCAGGGCGCGGGTGCGCAGGGCGTAGGCATTGGCCGGGTAATAGCGCAGGCTGCGGTCCACGTCCTTGAGGGCCTCGTCGTTGCGTCCCAGGTTCATCAGGGCACTGGCCCTGTTGCTCAGAGCGACAGGTTCGTCGCGGTCGATGCCAAGGGCCTTGTCGTACATCGCCAGCGCATCCTCCCAGCGCCCCAGCAGGGAGAGCTCGAAACCACGGTTCACCCAATGCCCGGGGTTCTTGGGTTCGAGGTCGCAGAGCCTTTCCAGCACCACCAGGGCCTCGTCATGCTCGCCAAGCTCATCCAAGACGCGCGCCAGCGTGCGGTTGGCCTCCAGGTTGTCCGGTATAATGGCCAGGCCTTCACGCAGGTCCCTTGCGGCTTCCTCAGGGCGCTTGAGTTCGGCAAAGGCCTCCCCGCGCGCCAGCAGCAGTTGTGCCCGCAGCCGGCCGGTCGCCCCATAGCGGATGCCCCTGTCGCTGAAGCGCGCCGCAGCACGATAGTCCTCGCCACGCAGGGCGTACATGCTGCGCTGGTAGTTCGCGTCCGGGTTCAGGCTGTCCAGCTTGAGCGCACGATCGATGTCGTCCTGAAGCCGGTCCGCGCGATCCATCGCGTACCAGGCCCGCGCCCGCGCCGCATAGGTGGTGGCGGAGGGTGACAGAGCCACCGCCTTGGAGTACGCATCGAGCGCACGTGCGTGCTTGTTGGTCGCCAGCAGGCTGTCGCCCTGGGCGATGTACTGTTCCACCGTCTGGCCTACGCCAGGCGTGGAGGTGAGCAACAGGACCGTGCACGATGGAAGAAGGTGGCGCATCATGGGCTTCAAATGTAGGGTGCGGCGGCAAGGCCTTCAACGCTGCGGGATGCGCGCCAGTGGCACCACATCCGGACCTGCGGTGCGGCCGGCCTCCAGCAGCATGTGCCCGGCCATGGCCACCATGGCGGCATTGTCCGTGCAGTAGGCGAGCGGAGGGATGTGCAGCGTCCAACCCTGCTCTGTGGCTGCAGCGGTCAGTCGTGCGCGCAGGCCACGGTTGGCCGAAACGCCGCCAGCGATGCCGATGCGCGTGATGCCGGTCTGGGCCACGGCCAGTGCCAGCTTGTGCATCAGTTGGTCCAGAATGGCCTCCTGAAGGGTGGCGCAGAGTTCGGGGAGCAGCTCCTCGGGAATGCCGCCCTGCGCATCGCGCAGGGGCTGCACCAGGTTGCGGAAGGCGCTTTTTGTACCGCTGAAGCTCATGTCAAGCCCCTCCACGGCGGGAATTGGCAGGCAGCGTTGGCCTGGGCGGCCGGTCGCGGCCAGGGCATCCACCTGCGGGCCACCGGGGTAGGGTAGCCCCAGCATCTTGGCCCCCTTATCGAAGGCCTCGCCGGCGGCGTCGTCAAGCGTGCTGCCGATGGCGTGCATCTCAAGCGGCGACCTGACCAGCACGATGAGGGTATGGCCGCCGCTGACGGTGAGGTTCAGGAAGGGGAACCCGGGTACCGGGCGTTCCTGGTCGTCACGGATGAAGTGGGCGAGCACATGGGCGCGCATGTGGTCAACGGCCACCAGCGGGAGCCCGAGGGCCTGTGCGAACGACTTCGCGAAGGCGGCGCCCACGTGGAGCGCACCGATGAGGCCCGGCCCCTGTGTGAAGGCCACCGCATGCAGGTCCGACGCGGCCATGCCGGCCTGGTCGAGGGCGGCCTCAACCACGGGCACGATGTGCTCCTGGTGGGCCCTGCTGGCGAGCTCGGGTACCACTCCGCCCCAGGCGCGGTGAACCTCCTGGCCCGCCACAACATTGCTCAACACCCGCCCGTCCTGGAGCACCGCCGCGGCGGTCTCGTCGCAGGAGCTTTCGATCCCGAGTATGCGGATGGGGTGCTCCGGCCGCTGCTGGTCTGCTAATTTCGCCATTCAGGCCCGCGATCTGCTTGGTTGCCGGCAAAACTACCCGCTCCTGACCAGCTCCACGCTCCTGAAATGGTCCGGCCGTGCGCTCCGGGCGCTGGCATGGCTGCTGCTGGCCGTGGTGGTGTCCGTTATGCTCGGGGTGCTCTCCCTGCGCCTGCCCTCGGTTCAAACGTGGATGGCCGGGCTGTTGAGCGAGCGGGCCAGCGAGCTCTTGGGTAGCTGTGTGCGGGTGGAGCGCGTGCACGTTACCCTCACCGGGCCGGCGGAGCTCCGTGGCGTGCTGGTGTGCGACCTGCGGGGCGATACCCTGTTCGCCGTGCGCCGCATCCACCTGCAGCGCTGGCGTGTGGACACCAAGCGTCGCGAGGTGCACCTGCGCGGTGCCACCGTCGAGGGCGCACGCTGGTACCTCAGGCAGGCCGTGGGCGACAGCTCGAGCAACTTCACCCAGTGGATCGATGCCCTTGTGACCGGCGACACGGCCTCGGGCGGCGCTCCCTGGACCGTGCAGGCCGACGCGTTCGCCGTTCGCGACCTGCGCTTCACCCACCACAATGGGAATGAGCCCGAAATGCCATTCGGGGTCGATTTCGAGCACGTGGATGTGATGGAGGCCGATGTACTTGGGCGTGACCTGGTGGTGATCGAGGACAGCATCCAGGCGTTGCTTGATCATGTCTCCTTCCGCGAGAAAAGCGGCCTTGCTTGCACGGAGCTGCAGGGTAGGGCGACGGTGAGCGGCCGGGGTATCACGGTCGATGACCTGGTGGTGCGCACACCCTTCAGCGAGCTCCGTGGCCGGTATGCCATGATCACCGGGTCCTGGGACGATTACACCGAGTACATCGATCGCGTGGAAATGCGCGCCGATGTGGACAGCTCGCTGGTGGACCTGCGGGATATCGCCTGGTTCGCCCCCGACCTGGAGGGCCTCTCTGCGCGGGTCGGGGTTAGCGGGCGTGCCCGTGGCACGGTGCGTGAATTGAAGCTCCGCGATGTGAAGCTGGACTATGGGCGTGCGACCCGGTTCGAGGGTGCGGTTGAACTCAGCGGTCTGCCCGACCTGGCGGCCACGTTCATGCTCGTGGATGCGCGCACCCTGCGCACGGAGGCGGGCGATCTGGCCACCGTACCGGTGCCGCCCTTCAAGGAAGGTGGGGTGCTCGAATTGCCGGACGAGGTGGCGAGGCTGGGCCGCATGTCCTTCAGCGGGAACTTCACCGGTTTCGCGTCCGCGTTCACCGCTTACGGGCGTGCCAGTACGGCCTTGGGCGGCCTCACCACCGACCTGTCCTACTCGCGCGACACGCTGAACCAGGTGTTCACCTTTCACGGCATACTGGCTTCCGATGGCATCGATGTCGCTCCCGTCGCCGGGGATGCCACTGTGGGCAAGGTGGCCTTCAACCTCAAGGTGGACGCGAAGGGAAGGGACCTCAACTCGATGCAGGTGGATCTCGACGGGCGCGTGCCGCTCATCACGGTTAACGGGCAGCCCTTCACCGGGATCACCACCAGTGGCCGCTTCGAGCGCCGGCTTTTCAACGGTCGGCTCACCTGGGATGACCCCAACATCAAGCTTCGGTTCAACGGTCTTGCGGACCTTCGCGGCCGCTGGCCCAAGGTCGACTTCACGGCCGAGGTGGACAGGGCCGACCTGTACGCGCTGAACGTGCTGCCCGAGCTTGGGTTGGGCGAGGTGAGCGGGGTGGTGCGCGCGGACGGTTTGCTCGCGCCCGACAGCCTGAAGGGCCGCCTGGAGGTGGACGGACTCACCTATTGCGACGATGGGGGAACCCTGGCCCTCGGCGATCTTGACGTGGTGAGCGAGCGCAGGGATGGGCGGCCCTTGCTGACGCTGCGCTCCGACCTGGTGGATGCCGACATCCGAGGCCTGTTCCTGCCCACGCGCCTTCCCGATGCCTTCCGGAGCGTCGTTTTCAGTGTCTTCCCCGCGCTGTCCGAGAAGGTCACCTATGCCCATGAAGAACAGTTCTTCGATCTCGACCTGCACGCCAAGGATGTGCAACCCCTCATCGAACGGCTTTTGCCGGAACTGGAACTGGGGGACGGTGCCCGTGTGAGTGGTGCGTTCGACTCCCGCACCTTCGACCTGTCGCTGGCGGCCGACCTTCCACACTTCGCCTACGGCGGGATCGGGGGTGACTCGGTCCGCCTCATGCTGGACAAAACGCTCGACCTGCTCGCCTTCTCACTCAGCAGCCGTCGCCAGCAGCTGGGTGACAGCACCTTCATGGAGGGTGTTGAACTATCGGGCAAGGCCTACCAGGACGAGCTGGAACTGCAGGCCGAGTGGA
Organism: uncultured Chryseobacterium sp.; assembly: GCA_964621425.1. Classification (GTDB taxonomy): domain Bacteria; phylum Bacteroidota; class Bacteroidia; order Flavobacteriales_F; family PHOS-HE28; genus PHOS-HE28. The sequence goes on from CAZUNW010000030.1 coordinate 15,893, forward strand.
CGGGCAGCTCGCACGATACGCGCGGACGCCTCGCGCTTGCCGGTCTTGTGAACGGCTGGAACGATGTGGAGCTGGACCTGGCCCCGAGTTCCGTCCATCTGGGCGCCGGCACCTGGAGCAACGCCGATCCGGTGCACATGCATTACCACAACGGGGGCCTCGAGGTCGTGAAGATGCGCGTGACCAACGGAACAACGCACATCAACCTGGACGGATGGGTCAGCGAGGATCCGGCCCGATCGCTCGGCTTCGAGCTGGAGGGAGTGGGCCTGGACAACCTGCGCTCGTTCTATACCGGCCCGGCGCTCAACGGAACGGTGAGTGGGGAGGGTCGCGTGTTCGACCTCTTCGGAACCCCCTACCTGTTGAGCTACCTGTGCATCGATTCGCTGCGGGTAGACCGGCATCCTGTGGGCGACATCACCTTCGCAGCATCCTGGCAGGACGATGCCCGCCGGATGGATGTGAACGGCAGGCTGCAGCGCGGTGAGCTCAAGGCATTGGAGTTCAATGGGAGCATCGCACCGGGGGCCGAGGAGGAGCAGCTTGACCTGGTGCTTGTGCTCGACTCCTTTGACCTCGCCTTCATCGACCCCTACCTGCCCGACGGTGTCAGCGACATCAAGGGCCGGGTGAACGGGCAGGTCCATGTCGGCGGTCGCTTCGAGGCGCCACGTCTCGAGGGGGAGGCCATGCTGGATGAGGCTGGATTGCGCATCGACTACCTGAACACCTTTTACAGCCTCAGTGACAGGGTGCGGATCCTGCCGGATGGGTTCTGGCTTGACCTTGTGCGTGTGAAGGACGAGGAGGGCCGGGTGGCGAGGGCCATCGGAACTATCAACCACAGTGGGTTCGCCAACTGGGATTACGACGTATCGCTGCAGCTTGACCGCTTCCTCTGCATGCGCACCACGGTGAACGACAACGAGCTTTTCTACGGCAAGGCCTACGGAACGGGCGATCTGGAGGTGAGCGGCTACGAGGACAACCTCGAGGTGATCTTCACCGGGCGCACGGCGCCGGGTACGGTGATCAGCCTGCCGCTCGGCGGGGGCAAGGACGTGGGTGCGATCGACTTCGTCCGTTTCCATGCCGGGTCCCTTGGCCTTGACAGCGCACAGGCGCCCCTTGACCTCAGCGGTGTGCGTCTTGACATGAACGTGGAGGTGACCCCGGATGCCCAGTTCGAGCTCATCTTCGATCCGACCGTCGGCGACATCCTCTCCGGCAGGGGCAAGGGCAACATCGAGATGTCAGTGACCCCCGCCGGCGACCTGTCCATGCGTGGCGACATGGAGGTGGTGGACGGTGGTTACCTCTTCACCCTGCGCAACGTGGTGAACAAGCGGTTCGATGTCGACCCCGGTGGTCACATCACATGGTACGGCGGCCCGTTC
>CAZUNW010000031.1:0-8837 GCA_964621425.1 uncultured Chryseobacterium sp.
GACCCGTGGTTCTCCAGACGTGCCCGCCACGTCTCCACGCGGGGCAACAGGCCCAGGTCACCCGCCTCGTTCACCGCGACCATCAGTGCGAAGACGGCCACCACCGTGCCGATGCAGTAGGCGATCCACTTGATGGGCAGGCCGCCCAGGAAGAGTAGCATCATGCACACGCCGAAGAGCAGGGCCGCAGTGCTGAAGTTGGCCGGGAGAATGGTACCGCAAACCAGCGCGATGGGCATCAGGAGCCTGAAGGAGACGCTCCGCAGGTCCCACGGCTCGTCCTTCTGCTTGGCCACGGCCCGCGCAACGAAGAGTATGAGGACCACCTTGGCCAGGTCGCTGGTCTGGAAGCTCTGGCCGATGATGGGGATGCGCAACCACCGGCTCGCATCGTTGAGGTTGGTGCCCATCGCGAGCGTCAGCACCAGCAGTCCCACCGTGACCCAGATGAGGAGCTGTGAGAGGCGAGCGTAAACACCGAACCGCAGCCGGTGGGCGCCGTACATGAGTGCCGCCCCACTGAGCAGCATGAGCCCATGCTTCATCAGGAAATGCAGGGTGCTCCTACCCTCCTGCTTGAAAGCCAGCGAGGCGATGGAGCTGTAGACCGCCAGCAGGCTCACCAGGCCGAGCAAAAGGGCCACCATCCAGATGGTCCGGTCTCCGCGAAGGTGTTCGGTGAATAGGCGGTTCATCGCTGTGCCGGTCAGAGCTCCCGTACGGTGCGTTTGAAGGCGTGACCTCGTTCCTCGTAGTTCGCGAATCCGGAACCGCTGGGGCATGCCGGACTGTACAGGACCACCTCTCCGCTGGTCGCCAGTTCGTGCGCCAGGAAGACCGCCGTGCGCAGGTCACCGGTGTGGTAGGCCTGCCCGGTGAGCGCACGCAGCGGATCCTCCTCGGTGGCGGGCGGCGGGCCACAATGGATCACTGCCCGCACGCGCTCCTGGAGGAAGGAGAGTACGGTTGCATCGGCCAGGTCGACCGGCAGTTCACCCGTGATCCACAGCACGGGTTTCTCGATCGAGGCCAGCGATTGCAAGGATGCGTCAAGGAAGGTGGCTCGGGAATCATTGATGTACTCCACGCCGCGCACGGTGCCGACGAACTCCATGCGGTGCGGTGCGCTCAACAGCTCGCCAAGCGCATGCGCCCGTGCCTCGATCATGCCCGCCCGCGCCTGACGGACGTTCAGCAATTGCAGGGTATCCTTGTCCATGGTACCGTTCGTATTGTGCATCACAGGGCCTTCACGGCAGCCTTGAAAAGGCGGCCACGCTCCTCGTAGTTCTCGAACAGGTCGAAGCTCGCGCAGGCGGGGCTCAGCAGCACGGTGTCACCCGGCTCACTCAGTCCATAGGCCGTTCGCACGGCGGCCTCCGCACTTTCCGTGTCGGTGATGACGGGGACCACACTGGAGAAGGCGGCATGCACCTTCGCATTGTCCTTTCCCAGGCAGACGATCGCCTTTACACGCTGCTTGACAAGGGACAGCAGCGTGCTGTAGTCGTTGCCCTTGTCCACTCCCCCGGCGATCCAGATCACGGGCCGGTCCATGCTCTCCAGCGCATACCAGGCACTGTTCACATTGGTGGCCTTCGAATCGTTCACGAACGCGACACCGTTTACGGTGGCGACACGCTCGAGGCGGTGCTCCACGTTCTGGAAATCGCTCAGGCTCTCGCGCAGGGTCTCACTGCGCACCTCGAGGATGCGGGCGGCAATGCCGGCGGCCAGCGAGTTGTACACGTTGTGCCTGCCCTGCAGGGCGAGTTCGAGTATGGACATGCTGAACGGGTTTTGGTCGGTGTGGATGTGGATCTGTCTGTCGTTGAGCCATCCGCCGCGCGCGAGCGGGCGTTCAATGGAAAAGGGCCATCGCCGTGCGCGGACCGGATGCAGGTCGAGGCCGCGGGCTACCTCGGGGTCGTCCGCGCAATGGATGAAGTGGTCGTCCTCCGTCATGTTCATCGCGATGCGGAACTTGCTCGCGACGTAGTTCTCCATACGGTAGGAGTAGCGGTCCAGGTGGTCCGGTGTGATGTTCAGCATCACGGCGATATGGGGACGCAGCGCACGGATCCCATCGAGCTGGAAACTGCTCAGCTCAAGCACGTACAGGGCGTGTTCACGTTCGGCAACAAGGCCTGCGAAACTTCGCCCGACATTGCCGCCCAGCCCCGCATCGATGCCCGCGCTGGTCAGGATATGGTGGGTGAGCAGCGTGGTGGTGGTCTTCCCATTACTGCCCGTGATGGCCACGATGGGCGCACTCACATGGCGTGCAGCGAGCTCCACCTCGCTGATGACGGGGATGCCACGGTCCCGCGCAGCGGTGACAAGGGCAGCCGTATCAGGGATGCCGGGGCTCTTGACCACCTCCCCCGCCTCCAGCACACGAGCTGCGGTATGACCACCTTCCTCGAAGGCAATGCCATTCGCCACGAGCATCTCCCGGTAGCGGGGCTTGATGGGTCCGCCATCGCTCACGAAAACGGGGATCCCGAGCTTGTGCGCCAGCATTGCCGCACCCACGCCGCTCTCCTGTGCTCCGAGCACAACCAATGGTCTCATCGCAGCTTCAGCGTGACGATGCTCAACACGGCGAGCATGATGCCGACGATCCAGAAACGGCTCACGATCTTGCTTTCGTGGACACCCTTCTTCTGGAAGTGGTGATGCAGGGGTGACATCAGGAAGATGCGCCGTCCCTCACCGTACTTCCGCTTGGTGTACTTGAACCAGGAGACCTGCATCACCACGCTCAGGTTCTCCACCAGGAAGACGCCGCAGAGCACCGGGATGAGCAGCTCCTTGCGCACCAGGATGGCCAGCGTGGCGATGATGCCGCCCAGCGCCAGGCTGCCCGTGTCGCCCATGAAGACCTGTGCAGGATAGGCGTTGTACCAGAGGAAGCCGATGCACGCCCCCAGCATGGCGCCGATGAATACCGCCAGCTCCCCGATGTCGGGGATGTACATGATGTCGAGGTACTCCGAGAAAATGATGTTTCCGCTCACATAGGCGAGCACCCCGAGGGCGAGCACCATGATGGCCGATGTGCCCGTGGCCAGACCGTCCAGGCCATCGGTGATGTTCGCACCATTACTGACCGCCGTGATGATGAAGATCACCACAAGGATGTACAGCACCCAGGTGTAACGGCGAGCCTCCCTGCCGAAGAGGCCCATCACGGACGAGTAGTTGAACTCGTTGCCCTTCACGAAGGGTATCGTGGTGTGCGGGCTCTTGCGGTCCAGGAGGTGGTGAACCGTGCCGTCCTCCTCCACGAACGTGCTCAGGGCCGATGGATCGAGCTGGTCGGCCAGCACGGCCGGCACCTCCACCTTCGTTCGCACCGAGGGATGGAAATAGACCACCGCGCCGACGATTATGCCGATGCCGACCTGGCCGACGATCTTGAAACGACCGGCCAGCCCGCGCTTGTCCTTCTTGAAGACCTTGATATGGTCATCAATGAAGCCGATGGTGCCCAGCCACACGGTGACCGCCAGCATGAGCAGGATGTAGATGTTGTCCAGACGCGCGAACAGCAGGGTGGGGACGATGATGGCGGCCAGGATGATGAGCCCGCCCATGGTCGGTGTACCCTGCTTGCCCATCTGGCCCTCGAGGCCCAGATCGCGCACGGTCTCACCCACCTGGAGGCGACGCAACAGGCGGATGATGCCGTCCCCGAACCAAAGGCTGATCACCAGTGACACGAAGACCGCCATCGCCGCACGGAAGGAGATGTAGCCGAACGCACCGCTACCCGGGATATCCGATCCGATCGTCCTGAACAGGTGGTAGAGCATGGTCAGCGGTGCATCAATTCAAGGATCTCCTTCAGCACGGCGGCGTCATCGAACGGGTGGCGCACGCCGGCCACCTCCTGGTAGGTCTCATGACCCTTGCCGGCGACGAGCACGGCATCGCCCGGCCCCGCCATGGAGACGGCCTGGCGGATGGCCTCCCTGCGGTCGGCATTGACGAACACCCGCTCCATGTCCCCGGCGGGAACGCCATCACGCATCTCGGCCAGGATGGCCATGGGATCCTCGCTGCGCGGGTTGTCGCTTGTGAGCACCACACGGTCGCTGAGCTCCACGGCGATGCGCGCCATCAATGGACGCTTGGTGCGATCGCGGTCACCGCCGCAGCCAACCACCGTGATCACACGCTGGTCCTCTGCGCAAACGCCACGCATCGTTCCCAGCACATTGCGCAACGCATCGGGGGTGTGCGCATAATCCACGATGCCCAGGACGCCACCCGGACCGCGCACGGCCTGGAAGCGTCCTCGGGGTGGCTCCAGGTCGCTGATCGCTGTGAGCACGTCCAGCGGGGCCAGCCCGAGGTGCACGGCGACACCATAGACCGCCAGCAGGTTGCTCGCGTTGAAGGCACCCACCAGCCGGGTGTATACATCGTGGCCGTCGATGTTCAGGTGCAGTCCGGTGAGCTGGTTCTCGATGATCCGCGCACGGTGGTCGGCCATGCCCTGCACCGCATAGCTGCGCTTCCGCGCCGCGGTGTTCTGCACCATCACGGCGCTGTTCGCGTCATCCGCGTTCACCAGCGCCAGCGCATCGGGGCCCAGCTGGTCGAAGAAGCGCTTCTTAGCCTGGATGTAGGCCGCGAAAGTGCCGTGGTAGTCAAGGTGGTCATGCGTGATGTTCGTGAACACGCCCACGTCGAAGTGCAGGCCGGTGATCCGTTCCTGTACGACGCCATGGCTGCTAACCTCCATGAAGCAGTGCGTCACCTTCTCATCCACCATCTCACGCAGAAGCGCGTTGAGGCGCATGGGATCGGGGGTGGTGTGGGTGGCCGGGATGGTCCGCTGGCCGATGCGCACCTCCACCGTGCTGATCAGCCCGCACTTGTGCCCTAAGGAGCGGAACAGGCGGTAAAGGAGCGTGGCGGTGCTCGTCTTCCCGTTGGTGCCGGTGATGCCCACAAGGGTGAGCTGGCGAGAAGGATGGTCGTGGAAGTTCGCCGCTGCGACGGCCAGTGCGTGGGCGCTGTCCGCCACGCGCACATAGCACACACCTTCCTTGAGTTCTTCAGGCATCCGCTCGCACACGATGGCGGTCGCCCCCGACTCCACCGCACGCGCGATGTGCTCGTGCCCGTCCGTGCGCGTGCCCTTGATGGCGAAGAAGGTGCTGAAGGCGACCACCTCGCGGCTGTCGGAGCAGATGCGCTCGATGGCCGTGTTGGTGCTGCCAACGACCTGCTCAAGGCGTGCACGGTAGAGAATGTCCTTCAGCAGCTTCATGCGGTGAGCTCAAGCTGGATGGTGGTTCCGGGCGTGAACCGCTGGCCCGGTGATATCGACTGCCTCCGCACCATGCCCGCACCTATGACCCGCACGCGCAGGCCGCGGTTCTCCAGCAGGTAGAGCGCATCGCGCAGGCCCATGCCCTGCACGTTGGGCACCACCTGCTGCGCATCTCCGGGCATGCCCCGGGGACGCAGCACCACATTCGTGTCCGCCGCCTGCGTGACCACCCACTCGCCCTCACCATCCTGGGCCATGGGTACGCGCAGTTCGGCCAGGGCCGTGCGCAGGTCGCCGGCGTGGCCTCCATAGGTGATGGGTGTTCGCTGCTCTGCGGGTGCCAGTCCGGCGAGCCCGGTCTGCATCTCCAGGCGGTTGCTGTGGATCTTGTCCGCGATCTCGCGGAAGATGGGGCCCGCCACGACGTTGCCGTAGTAGCCGCTCATGCTCGGGGAGCTGACAACCACGATGCAGCTGTATCGGGGCGCATCGGCGGGGAAATAGCCTGCGAATGATGCCTGATAGCTCTTACCCCCGCTTTTGTAGCCTGAGCGGTCCTTGGCGATCTGTGCGGTGCCCGTCTTGCCGGCGATCCTGAAATGGGCGGCCTTCAGGTTCGTGGCCGTGCCCGTGTCGACCACGCCCTCGAGCATGCTGCGCACCTGCATGAGCGTTGCAGGCGAGCAGATGCGCTCATTGAGCACCACCGGTTCGAAACGCTCCACCTCGGCACCGGCGCGCGTGACATGAGTGACGAACTGCGGCTGCATCATCCGGCCGTCGTTCGCAATAGCGTTGTAGAAGGCCAGTATCTGCAGCGGTGTCATGCTCACCTCATAGCCGATGCTCATCCACGGAAGGCTCACGCCGCTCCAGCCCTTGTCACCCGGATTGCGCAGAACGGGCAGACCCTCCCCGGGCATGCGGACGCCGAGCGGGCGATCGAGCCCCAGCCTGCGGAGGCCGGCCACGAAGCGCTTGGGGTCGTTACGGTAGGCCCGGTCGATCACCTGCGACACAGCGGTGTTACTGCTCACCTCGAGGGCGCGATGCACCGTGATGCGTCCGAAGCCGCCCTCATGGGAATCGCGCATCACCTCCCCATGGAACCGCACCTCGCCATTGCGCGTGTCCACCATGTCGGTGACATTCACCAGCCCGTCCTCGAGCGCAACCATCAGGCTGGCCGTCTTGAAGGTGGAACCCGGCTCTGTGGTGACGCCCATCGCGTAGTTCATGTCCTCCACATAGGTGCTATCCTCCTGGCGGGTGAGGTTGCTGATGGCCTTCACGTAGCCGGTGGCCACCTCCATCACCACCACACAACCGTGGTGGGCGCCATGCTTGAGCAGCTGAGCCTCCAGCGCGGCATCAGCCACGTCCTGCAGGTTGATGTCGATGGTGGTGTGCACATCGCTACCGGGAACGGGATCCTGGCCGTTGCCATCATCGGTGGGCATCCAGATGCCACCTGTGAGGCGGCGTTCGAGGCGGCGCCCGGTGACTCCCCGAAGCCAGGTGTCGAAACCGCCCTCGATGCCGATGGCACTGCTGTCCTTGAGCACATAGCCCACCGAGCGTGCGGCCAGGCGGCCGAACGGGCGGATGCGCACCGTGCGCTTCTCCAGGATGAGCCCGCTCGCATAGCGCCCGCGCTTGTAGAGCGGCATATCCTTGACCAGCTGCAGCTGCTCGTGATCCACCTTGCGTTTCACCAAGTGGTAGCGATCGCCGCGGGAGCGCGCGGCGAGCAGGTCGCGCCGGTATTCGGCAGCCGTGCGATCGCCGAACAGATCGCTCAGCGCCTGGCAGAGCCCGTCGAGCTCACTGCGGAGCAGCTCATCAGTGAGGCCGTCGGCCATCATGTCCATACGCACCTCGTACTCGGGTACGCTGGTGCTGAGCAATCGACCGTCCTCGCTGTAGATGTGTCCCCGGTCGGGCTGCACGGTCCGGTAGGAGGTGGCCAGGTTCTCCGCACGTGCAAGCCAGCGGTCGCCCTCCACCAGCTGGATGGTGAACAGCTTGACGGCGATGGCGAGGGCGAAGAGGAGCAGGGCCGTGTAGACGAGAAGCGCCCTGAGGCGGCGGACGCGATCCGGTGCCATGCTCATCGGAGGGACGCTGCCTTTTCGGGTTCAACGGTGAGCTTGCGGGGGGGCACGCGGCTTTCGCGCAGGCCGAGGCCGGAGATATCCTCGGCCACCTGGCTCTGCTGCTCGGTGCGGTCCAGGTGACTGCGCACGGTGATGTATTCACTGCGCAGTTCCTTCAGATCAGCCTCGGTGCTGTGCAATTCGCGCACGGTGCGTTCGGTCCAGTAGCCGTAGGCGATGTGGATGAGCATGAGCGCGGAGATGAACAGCAGGAAGGGCATGTTGCCCAGCACCTGTTCGCGGGTGAGGAAGGAGCCGTTCAGTACATCCGCGATCACGCCGGGCCGCTTGGCGCGGGTGGCCGAGGGTGTCTGGACGTCTGCTGACGTATCCTCCTGTATCCTGGTCCTGTTGCCTTTCACGTTCGTTCGCCTATCCTGAGCCGCGCACTCCGTGCACGGGGGTTCTCCTGCATTTCCGTTGCGTCCGGTCGTATCGCCTTGTTCGTCAATGGCCTGAAAGGGCGCAGCCTGTTGCCGTACAGATCCTTCCGTTCCTCACCGAGGAGGTCGCCGGAGCGCATCCAATTCTTCACCAGGCGGTCCTCGAGGCTGTGGTAGCTGATGATGACCAAGCGCCCCCCCGGACGCACCATCGCCGCGCTGTCGCTGAGCAGGCGCTCGAGCGAGCCCAGTTCGTCGTTCACTGCGATGCGCAGCGCCTGGAACACCTGGGCGAGGAAGCCGCTCGCATCGCTGCGGGGGGTCACCGGGCGCAGGACTTCCACCAGCTGGCGCGTGGTGGTGAACAGCTGCCCGGTCCTGGCTTGCACCAGGAGCTGGGCCACCCGGCCCGCGTTGTCCACCTCGCCATGGAGGCGGAGCATGCGGGCCAGGGCAGGCTGGTCCATACCGTTCAACAGGTCCGCGGCCGTTCGCCGGGCGCGGCGGTCCATGCGCATGTCCAGCGGCCCGTCGTAGCGGAAGCTGAAGCCGCGCTGCGGGGTGTCGAACTGGTGGCTGCTGACCCCCAGATCGGCCAGGATGCCATCCACGGGCAGCCTGTCGAGGTAGCGCAGATGGTTCCGCATCCAGCGGAAGTCGGAGCGCACCAGCGTCAGCCGCGGATCACCGAGCACCTGCTCCCAGGCGTCGGCGTCCCGATCGAACGCGATGAGCGCCCCATCAGGACCGAGCTGCTCAAGAATGGCCCTGCTGTGACCACCGCCGCCAAAAGTGGCGTCCACGTAGACACCTCCGGGGCGGATGTTCAAGCCATTGATACAAGGACGGGAAAGAACGGGAGCGTGGTACTCACTCGCCATGGGCGTTTCCAAGGCTGCCCATCACCTCTTCGGCGAGGGCGGTGAGGTCCACGGACTCGCGCTGCATCCGGCCATGCCCGTCCTTGCTCCAGAGCTCCACCCGGTCGAGCAGCCCCAACACCTTCAGGTC
>CAZUNW010000031.1:8847-12705 GCA_964621425.1 uncultured Chryseobacterium sp.
GCGGTGGCTCAACGCGGGGCTCCTCGGGAGCGCGGAGGACGATCTTCGCGTCACCGGGCTCGCCCTGGACTCCCTTGACTGTGTAGATGAAGCCTGAGGGCTCGTGCTTCACCTTCAGGTCCTTGCCGATACCAGCGTGGTCCATCAGGGGCTTGGGCAGCAGGATGCGATCACTGCCATCGAGCTCCACCCGTGTGGCCCCGTTCGTGAAGCGCCGGATGTACTCCCGGTTCTTCTCCACGAAAGGATTCAGGCGGGCCATCATGGCCTGTGTCCGCTCCCACTCGCTCATGGGGTACAGCACCAGACAAGGCTTGAACACGTCACGGGCGATCACAAAGCCCTTGGTGGCCACCTCGGAGAGCTGACGCTTCAGCCCGCTCGGCAGCACCAAACGCCCTTTGGCGTCCAGCCTGAGATCGTATTCCCCCAACAGGTTCAGCATGCGGATGCGCGTGCGAGTCGGTTGCGAAAGTAGGGCTTTTGTCCCACTTTCCTCCACCTACTCCCACTTCTTTGCCTTCTGTCGATAACTTCTTAACGGCGAAGGTGGTAATTTGTTGCCATACCCAGCGAAAACGCTGGCAAATCGACACCCAACGCGGTGGGACAAAGTGGGAGTAATTAACACACGCAGACCGAAGCAAAGGGGCAGTTCCCACCGGCCGAAATTCCCCGGGAAGGCAGGCCCCGGATGCCCCGCCGGGCAGGGATCGCACACAGCCCGGTGTGGAAAGCCCGCGTCCAGCAAGCGCGGCCGCACGGGGGCATCACTACTTTTGGACAGATGCGGTGCCCATACGGCCCGCCTACCAGGGATGCTTGAAGGGCTGAAGGAGGAAGGAGAGTTCCGCTACGTGGAGCAGGGCGAAGGCCCGGTGCTCATCTTCCTGCACGGCCTGTTCGGGGCCCTCAGCAATTTCGAGGAGGTCTTCACCCACTTCGCGGGGCGCTACAGGGTGGTTATCCCCATGCTGCCGCTCTACAGCATGCCCATGCTCAGCACGAACGTACCGGCGCTGGCCGACTTCCTGCACCGCTTCATCCAGCACAAGGGCTACGGGGAGGTGAACCTGCTGGGAAACTCCCTGGGGGGGCATGTGGCCCTGATCTACTGCTCCCGGCGGCCGGAAGGGGTGCGTACCCTGATACTGGCCGGCAGCAGCGGCCTTTACGAGAATGCCTTCGGCGGCACCTTCCCGCGCCGCGAGGACAAGGAGTACCTGCGCAAGAAGATCGCCCTCACCTTCCACGACCCGCGACACGCCACCGACGAACTGGTGGAGGAGTGCTACCGCACGGTGAACGACAAGGCCAAGCTCATCCGGATACTGGCCCTGGCCAAAAGCGCGATCCGACACAACATGGCACGCGAGCTCCCCAAGCTCACCATGCCCGTTTGCCTCATCTGGGGCCGGCAGGACGGTATCACGCCGCCGGAGGTGGCCGAGGAGTTCCACCAGCTCATCCCCGCCAGCGAGCTGTTCTGGATCGACGACTGCGGCCACGCGCCCATGATGGAGCAGCCGGCGGCGTTCAACGCGGTATTGGACGGCTGGCTGGCCCGCCAGCTGGCTTAGCGCGTCCATGAGGAACCTGCGCGCAACCCACCTCGGCAGCGGACGCGAGGCCGCACACTGGCCGGCACCCGGCCTGCCGGAATATGCCTTCATCGGGCGGAGCAACGTGGGCAAGAGCTCGCTGGTCAACATGCTCGCAGGCATCCACGGCCTGGCGCGGGTGAGCGCGGCACCGGGGAAGACCCGCAACGTGGAGCACTTCCGGGTGGAGGGCACCCTCGCCGCCGAACACCCCTGGATGCTCGCCGATCTGCCGGGCTATGGCTTTGCCAAGGTGAGCCAGGCCGAGCGCGCAGCATGGCAGCGGATGATCCACACCTACCTGCTGGAGCGCCCCAACCTGCAATGCGTGTTCGTGCTCGTGGATGTGCGCCTAGAGCCCCAGCGCAGCGACCTGGACATGATCCAATGGCTCGGCGAGCACGGGATCCCCTTCGCCATCGTGTTCACCAAGAGCGACAAGCTGAAGCAGCCGAAGGTGCAGCACAATGTGGCCTTGCTGAGACGCGTGCTGCGCGGGACCTGGGAGAACCTCCCCTTGATGTTCATCACCTCCAGCGAGACCCGCCAGGGGCGGGAGGCCCTGCTGGAGTATGTGGACGGGATCAACGCGGACTGGCAGCCCCGCCGCTGAGCCCGGGACCATCCTCACCCGGTCGCATACCGAGCATGTGCTCGGCGAAATACGCGCCGAAATCACGCATCTGCGCCGCCATGCGTCCTTCGCCCGTGGCGCGCTCGAAGGTGTCGGCCATCGTCAGGATGTTCTGGTGGAAGAAGCGCTTCATGTCCTCCACGCCCATGGTCTTCGTCCACAGGTCGATGCGTAGCGTGTTCTGCTCCCGTTCATCCCACAGGGCAAGCAAAACGGCACGGGCCTCACTGCGTACGCCACCATCCTCCGCCTCCCAGCTAATGCGCTCGGGCACATGGTTCTCGTCCAGTTCCAGTGAGAGGCGGATCTGCGATCGTTTCATGGTCAGTCGCGGGGCTTATAGTCCTTGAGGATGGTGCGTGGATCGACCCTGCCGAACAGGTCGGCGATCCCCTTGGCGGGATGGGCACGCAGGTGCGCCTGCACCATGCGCATCCCGATCCACTCGCCGATGTGGCCGGGGCTTTCGCGGGGAAGACCGTTGGTGAACGGGGCGTCGTTCATGAAGGCGGCGATGCGTTCCTGGTCCTTGCTGAACAAGTGCCCGTCGGCCACCAGCGACCGCCAGATGTTGAACTCGTTGGCCTCGCACCATGCCAGCTGCTCCGGGCTGAAGGCGAGCTTCATCGAAGGGTCCGCCTCGGGAAGCAGCACGTCCAGGAGAACCACCACCTTGCCCACCTCCACGAGCTGGGTGAGCAGGTCGGCTCCGGAAGCATCGCGCAGGTAATGGACCATGAGCCAGCCCTTCACGGCGGCAGGCACCAGCATGGCCGGTCGCATCCGCTGCTTCACGTAGTTGGGGAATGCCTCGGGGGCCAGCATACCCACGACGGGATGCTCCGGGCCCACGAACCACTCCACCCCGACGCCCAGCACACTGTCCGTGGGGAAGATGCCGTAGTTGAAGCCCGAGTTGAACACCACCACACGCGGGGTGAGGCTGTCGGGAAAGATCACCTTGAGCCGGCCGAAGGCCTGTTCGAAGGCCGCACGCTCGGACGCCATGTCGCCGAAAAGGCTGTCCGCCGCGAGCTGCACAGCGGACCAGTCCGGGTCGCGCGTGAAGCGCGCCAGCGCCATCCCCAGCCTTGGGTCCTCAAGCGGGGCGGCATGGAGCACCTGCTCCACATAGATCCGGTGGAACTCGCCCAGGTCGGCGTATGCGCGCAAGCTGGCGGCACCGATCGAATCGGGAGGCGCATGGAAAAGCACCTGGTCCAGCCGGTAGGGCACCACCTCCAAGGCCACCGGATCCACATCGATCGGGCGGGACGGACCGGAACAGGCAAGCGGAAGCGCGGCCAGCAGGGCCGTCAGGGAGCGCATGGCCCGATTACCTTTGATACCCAAGAACATCGCGCAAACCTATGAAGAACGCGTTCCTTCCAATGGTGCTTTCCCTTGCGGTCGCAACCACTTCCACGGCCCAGGACGCACGGGGCTTCAAACTGGGGATCAAGGCAGCTCCGAACGTGGGCTGGATCAAGTCGTCCACCAAGCAGTTGAAGTCCAACGGCCATGCCCTGGGTTTCTCCTTCGGACTGATGGGCGATTTCCGCCTAAGCAACGACAACTATGCCCTGAGCACCGGCATCCAGTTGAACCTGGTGGGTGCAGACC
>CAZUNW010000031.1:12715-16967 GCA_964621425.1 uncultured Chryseobacterium sp.
GCGACGCTTACCAGACCACCATCGGCAGCGCGATCACGACCGTCCCCACGCTGGTGTTCGCCCGGCGCTACCAATACATCGAGGTGCCGCTGCTGGTGAAGCTCAAGACGAATGAGCTGGGGTACATGACCTATTTCGGCCAGATGGGCTTCGGTTCGGGCTTCTGCGTCTCCGCCACGAGCGATGTATACACATACAGCGCCCAGGGTGGCTTCGCCCGTGAGGAGAAGGTGAAGGCCCTGTCCGGCACATTCCCGTTCCGTGCCTCGCTGGTGGTCGGGATCGGTGCCGAATACAAGTTCGCCGGGAACACCACGCTGGTATTTGGCATCAACTACAACAACAGCTTCACGGACAACTTCAGCGACGAGACGCTGTTCACCACGGACGGTGCGGAGGTGAAGGACCGCATCGAGGCGCACGGCAAGCTCCACTTCGCGGAACTGTTGCTCGGGGTCTACTTCTGAGCCGGCGAACGGCGCCCCGCCACACCGCTCGGACGGGACACGCACATGAACACGAAGGGAATTGCCGACCACATCACCGCCTGGCTGCGGGACCAGTGTGCCCGTACGGGGTTGGAGGGCTTCGTGGTGGGCGTCAGCGGCGGGATCGACAGTGCGCTGACAAGCACCCTCTGTGCGCGCACAGGCCTGTCCACCCTCTGTGTGGAGATGCCCATCCACCAGGCCCAGGCCCAGGTTCGGCGGGCCCAGGACCACATCCACTGGCTGCGCTCCGCACATGCCAATGTGCGCATGGAGGTGGTCGGCCTGACGCCGGTCTTCGACAGCATGATGGCGGCACTGCCCGCCGGGGGCAACGCGCAGCTGGTGGAACTGGCCCGGGCCAACACCCGCTCACGCCTGCGCATGGCCACCCTCTACTACTTCGCCGGTTCGCACCGTCTGCTGGTGGCCGGCACGGGCAATAAGGTGGAGGACTTCGGCGTGGGCTTCTTTACGAAATACGGGGACGGCGGCGTGGACCTCTCCCCCATCGCGGACCTCACCAAGTCGGAAGTACGCGTGATGGCCGGAGCCCTCGGTGTGATCCCAAGCATCCTCGAGGCGAAGCCCACGGACGGATTATGGGGCGACGACCGCAGCGATGAGGACCAGATAGGCGCCACCTACCCCGAGCTGGAATGGGCGATGGACCTGCGCGAGCGGGGACTGGACGCGGCCACCCTGGGACTGACCGACCGCCAGGAGCAGGTACTGGCGATCTACGACCGGCGTAACGCCTCCAATCGCCACAAGCTGGAGCCCATCCCGGTCTGCAGGGTCCCGGGCGAGCTCAAACGCTGATCCCGGGATGCGCCGCACGCTGATCGCCCTGCTCCTCCAGACCGCCGTGGTATGTGCCGCGCAGGAGGCGGATGAACAGTGGCCGGAATCCAACGGCGGATTCGACAGCACGTACATCCTGGACCGAACGGACCTGCTCACGGTCCGCCTTTACACCAGCACCAAGCTGAACGCCATCGAGCTGCGGGACGGGGACCTCGACAGCAGGGTGAGCTACCTGCCGAACACGAACGGCAACATCGGCTTCGGGGTCAGCTACCGCGGCCTTACCGGCAACATCTCCTTCGGAGTGGGCTTTCGCAACGATGACCTCGCCGAGCTGAACGAGACCCGCTACCTGGATGCGAACGGGAACATGATCAGCAGGCGGTTCGCCATCAGCCTGTTCGCACACAACTACCGGGGCTACTTCATCGATGCGCTCGACTACCCGGGTTCCGGGACCGACAGCGCGCACGCGCGCATCATGCGTGACAAGCGACTTCGACCCGAGCTGGTGCAGGAAAACCTGGGCCTGCTGGTGCTCCACATCCTAAACAACCGCAGGTTCAGTTACCGCGCCGCCTTCAACCAGGATACCTGGCAGCGACGCAGCTCCGGCTCGCTGCTTGCCGGTGGCTATGCCATCTACCAGGGACTCAGGTCCGATTCGCCCATCGTGCCGGTGGAAGCCGACAGCCTATTCTCACCGGCGCTGCGCTTCAGACGCATGGAGCAGGTGGAGTTCGGCGGGCTCATCGGTTACGCCCACACCTTCGTCATCGGGGACCACGTGTTCATTTCCCTTTCGCTCGCGGCGGGACTGGGCCTCGTGCACAGCGAAGCATGGTACCCGGACGGCGGCACGGACCGCAGGCAGGAGCTCTGGACTGCCGGCCTGCGCAGCCAGCAGCGCATCTCGCTGGGTTACAACGGTGCGAGCATGTGCGCGGGCATCGGGCTCTCCAATGAGACCTCCACCACCGCACCGGGCCGCGAGTCCCGGTACGGCTGGAACGTCGGCACCGTGAGGCTCTTCGCCGCCTACCGGTTCGGCACACGCATCGGGTTCGTGGACCGCATCATCGACCGGCTGCAACGGCGCTGATGATCGGATAGCTTTACACCTATGAAGCGCACCACCCGCGGGACTGCCATCGTGGCCGTGTTCCTTTGCCTGTCCACCCTGGCGTTGAATGCACAGGAACGGACCACAAGCGGGGTGCTGCTCAATTGGGCGAACCCGCTCTCCATCCAGGACGATCAACTGGCTAACGGCAGGCACTCACTGCCCGCCCACGCCTTCCTGGTCCAGGAGGCCGACCCTTCCATGGCGCTGGCAGCGCTCCGCGTTGTGTATGCCTCCCAGGGGGTGAAGTTCAGCGGGTCCGACCCCGTACGCGCCTCGGTCACGGTAGCCGGGATGGGCGCCGGGCCGATCTCGCTGCTGGCCAGCGCGTCGAAGGACAAGAAAAGTGGCGGCTGCAGGATGCGCGTGGCCTATGCCGCAAATGATAGTGTGCCCGTGGAGGGAGGACGCGACGCGGCCTTGGCGCTGGCTGTTCAGGTGAACAGGGCCATCATCCAGGACCAGATCATCGCGCAGCAGAAGCTGGTGGACAAGGCCACCGCACGCCTCACGGACGCGCAGGACCAGCAGGCCAAGGCCCAGAAGAAAGCGGGCAGCGCGGCAGAGGACCTGGAAAAGGCCAAAAAGGACAGGAGCGACCTGGCCGACAAACAGGCCGGCCTCCAGAAGGACCAGCAGCGGATGCAGGAGCGTTACAACGCCACCAAGGACGCCAAGGACCTGGATAAGCTGACGAAGGTGCAGGCAGACCTGGTGAAGCTGCAGGAGGCGCTGGCCCGTGTCATGCGCACCGAGGCCGATGCGCAGCGCGAAGCCAACAAGCGTCAGGAGGTTCTGCCCGGAATGCAACGCGACCAGCAGCAGCTGCAGGCTTCCAAGGAGCAGGCCGTCAGCGAACTGGAAGCCTTGAAGCGCAAGCTGGAAGCGGTGCGATAGTCGGTCAGACGATCGTCCAGGTGTGGTCGCCGCGCAGCAGCGCGTCCAGGTCGCCTTCTCCTTTGCGCTCCGTCGCCGCCTTCACCTGCGCGAGCATCTTCGCCTCGTGCGTGGGGCGCTCGTTCACATAGAACACGCCGAACGGGCGCGGGAAACCGCCCTCAAGCCTGGGATCGTCGAACAGGCGGACCAGCAGCGATGCCTTGAAAGGATCCCGCTCGTCATGGACCCAGCAATCGTCCACGGAGGCCGCCGGACCGATGTCCACGATGCGCGGCTGCATGGCCTCCAGACGGATGCCCTTGGTGCCGTTGGCGAACACGAGCGGCTTGCCCTGCTCCACGAATAGGCTGTGGATGGGCTTGGTGGCCTTTTCGGTGAAGGTCTCGAAGGCGCCGTCGTTGAACACGTTGCAGTTCTGGTAGATCTCCACGAGGCTGGTGCCGCGGTGGGCATCCGCACGGGCCAGCACCTCGCGCATGTGCTTGGGGTCGCGGTCCATGCTGCGGGCGATGAAGGTGCCATCAGCGCCCGTAACCAATGCGAGCGGGTTGAAGGGATGGTCCGTGCTGCCCATGGGCGTGCTTCGCGTCACAGCGCCCTCCGGCGAAGTGGGCGAATACTGGCCCTTGGTAAGCCCGTAGATCTCGTTGTTGAAAAGCAGCACGTTCACGTCCACGTTGCGGCGCAGCAGGTGGATGATGTGGTTGCCACCAATGCTGAGCGCATCGCCATCGCCGGTGATCATCCACACGCTGAGGTCGGGACGCACGCTGCGCAGGCCGCTCACGATGGCCGGTGCACGCCCGTGGATGCTGTGCAGGCCATAGGTGTCCAGGTAGTAGGGGAAGCGCGAGCTGCAGCCGATGCCGCTGATGAACACGAGTTCCTCCTTCTTCTTCCCGCCCTGCTCGAGCAGGGTCTGCACCTGCTTCAG
>CAZUNW010000032.1:0-16326 GCA_964621425.1 uncultured Chryseobacterium sp.
ACGTCAACATCGGTTCCTACATCCGCTTCAATGGCGACATCTGCCAGATCATGGAATGGCAGCACCGCACGCCGGGCAACCTGCGCGCCTTCTACCAGGGAAAGATGCGGAACCTCCGCAATGGCAAGCTCAACGAGCACCGCTGGCGCAGCGGCGAGACCATCGAGCTGCTGCGTGTGGAGGTCCATGAGCTCCAATACCTCTACCGCGAGGCCGACAACCTGGTCTGCATGGACCAGGAGTCCTTCGAGCAGAAGTACATCCCCGTGGGCCTCTTCGGCGGTGCGCTCGGGTTCATGAAGCAGGAAATGGTGGTGCAGATTGGCTTCGAGAGCGAGCAGCCCATCTTCGCCCGTCCGCCCAAGACCGTGGAACTGAAGGTTGTGTACACCGAACCCGCAGTGAAAGGCGATACCGCAAACAAGGTCATGAAACCCGCCAAGCTGGAGACCGGCGTGGAGATCAGCGTTCCCATCTTCGTGGAGGAGGGCACCGTGGTGCGCATCGACACGGAGTCCGGCGAATACATGGACCGCGTGAAAAAGTGACCTGCCGACCGGGCCGCGGAGAACGGGCCCGGAACCTGCATCGACCGCCGGACCGCCCCCAGGGCGGTCCGCGTCGTTCATGGCGGTTACCTTAGCGCCAATGGACCTGCTTGAGCCCTGTACTGCCGCTGAGCTGGGCGCACTGCTGGGGGTGCGCGTAGTGGGTGACGCCGCGTGCCCGGTCACCGGCATCAACGAGATCAACCGTGTTCGCACCGGCGACGTGGTGTATGTGGATCACCCCAAGTGGTACGCCAAGGCCTTGGCCAGCGCGGCCACCACCATCCTGATCGACAAGGAGGTGCCCCCTCCGCCGGGAAAAGCGCTTCTCATCAGCGCCGACCCCTGCACGGACTACAACCGCCTGGTCCGGCATTTCAGCCCACGGGTGGGCTGGGGCGATGCGCGACCCCAGATCGGTGCTGGTTGCGAGGTACACCCCTCAGCGGTGCTCGGGTCCGGCGTGCGCCTGGGCAGGGACTGCGTCATCATGCCCGGCGTGGTCATCTACGGACCTGCCGAGCTCGGCGACCGCGTGATCGTGCACGCCAATACCGTGATCGGCGCGGACCCGTTCTACTACAAGAAGCGCCCGACCGGCTATGACAAGATGGTGCCCTGCGGCAGCGTGGTGATCGAGGAGGACGTGGAGATCGGGGCGCTCTGCACCATCGACCGCGGCGTGAGCGCGGACACACGCATCGGTGCGGGCACCAAGATCGACAACCACGTACAGGTGGGCCACGACACGCTCGTCGGACGCCGTTGCCTGATCGCAGCCCATGTGGCCATCGCCGGTGCGGTGGTCATCGAGGACGAGGTGACCCTGTGGGGGCAGGTGGGCATACCGAGCAAGCTGCGCGTTGGCAAGGGTGCCGTGCTGCTCGGCCAGAGCGGCATCATGAGCGATGTGGAGGGGGGGCGCAGCTACCTGGGATCCCCGGCCACTGAGGCGCGCCAGAAACTCCGCGAGATCGCGGTGAGCCAGCAGCTGCCGGAGATCGCTCGCAAGCTCGGGCTCTGACCAATGACACGCCTCGACCGCCTGACCGAACGACTGGGGCTGAAGGAGTTCCAGCTCAGATCGCTGCTGGAGGTCACCAAGGCCATCAATGGCAACGTGGACCGTGCCGCCCTGCTCCAGCTGTTCTCCACCATTGTGCACCAGGAGCTGGGGATCACCCGGCTGATGCTCTTCCAACGGACCACCAGGTGGGAACTCGCGCTCGCCAAGGGTGTGGGCGATGGTGCTCCGGCCATCGACCTGGACGGCATGGTGGCCGCTGGCGAGGGCATCCACCTCATCAACGCATCCGAACAGCAGGGACTTGGCGGGTTCGACGTGGTGGTACCCGTCTTCCACGAGCAGCGGCCGCTGGCCTACCTGTTCATCGGCGACCTGGACGAGGATGAGCAGCGCATGAGCCCCACGGTGAAGCACCTCAACTTCATCCAGACCCTTACCAACCTCATCGTCGTCGCGCTCGAGAACAAACGCCTCGCTGCACAGGCCCTGCAGCAGGAGCGTGACAAGCGCGAGCTGGAACTTGCGGCAGAAATGCAGGGCATGCTCGTCCCAACCGAACTGCCGCGCACGGACCGCTTCCAGGCGGCCGCATGGTACCTGCCCCACCGACAGGTTGGCGGCGACCACTACGATGTGGTGCGCCTGCAGGACCGCATGGTGCTGGTGGTGGCCGATGTGAGCGGCAAGGGCATGGCAGCCGCCCTGCTGATGAGCAACTTCCAGGCGACCCTGCGCGCCGTGCTCGAATATTCCGAGGACCCGCTCGACGAACTCGTACGCGACCTCAACGAAAAGGTGTTCGGCAATGCACGTGGCGAACGGTTCATCACCTGTTTCATCGCCGACCTCGACCTGCGCACCGGGGACCTGCGTTACGTGAACGCCGGGCACAACCCGGCGCTGCTGCGAACGGAACGCGGCTTCGAGGAACTCACCACCGGCTCCATCGCCCTCGGCATGATGCCCACGCTGCCCTTCCTGCAGGTGGGAACCAGCACCATGACGCCTGGCAGCCTGCTGCTCGCCTACACCGACGGCCTCGTGGAACAGGAGGACGCCCATGGCCAGGCCTTCGAGCTCGACCATGTGCGGCGAACCATGGACGAGGTGCACCATGCAGGTCCCGAGGCCGTGATCGCCTCCGTGGTGGCTCGGTTCGAAGCCCACAGGGGCCGTCAACCCTACCTCGACGACATCGCCCTGCTCAGTTGCGTCCTGCGCTGATCCCGGAAGAGCCCGGTACCTTCGGGTAGCGGACATCCAGCACGACCACAAGGGCCGTGAACATCCAGAAGGGCACGGCCGCCTTGTCCGTATCCAGAAAGTTGTTGAGCGCCCCGTGCAGGTAGTAGGTCACCAGGCCAAGGATGGCCGCCACCAGCATCGCCCGGTCACGGCCCCTCGGCATGCGCGGATAAAGCCGCATCGCGGTCCAGAGGGTGACCACGACAAGCAGCACCATCAGCAGCATGCCCGGGGCACCCTGCTCGGCGAGCGGGCCCAGGTATTCACTGTGGGCGTTGCCGCCCGTGCCGAAGTTGGTACTGATGATCGTGCGGTCCTCGCTGGCCTGGAACGGTGCGTACTGGAACATGTAGGTACCCGGTCCCCATCCGAACAGCGGGCGGTCCTGCCACATGCGGAGCGCCGAGTTCCACCGGTTCAGGCGCTCCAGGTTGCTCGCGTCGCTGCTGATGTTGCTGATGCTCTGCACGTGCTCGCCAAGGTCATCACTGCTCTCCTCGCGGTTGCGCTCCATCTCGACCATGATGCGCTCTGCGTTGATGGCGTATACGACCCCACCAGAGACGGTCACCAGGAGCAGGACCCAGACCGGAATGCGGAGCCGTAAGACCGCCAGCATGGCCAGCGCACCCACCAGGCTCACCCATGCGGCACGGGTGTAGCTGAAGATGAGCCCCGCGGTGAATAGCAGCAGCATCAGGAATGCGTAACCGCGCAGGGTGCGTGAGCTGCCCGGCATGAATGGTGCGGCGACCAGGAAGGGAAGGAAGAAGGCGATGATGGCCCCGTAGCTCGTGTGGTCCTTGAAGAAGGGAGTCATCACCCAGTGAGCCGGGTCCTGCTCGAAATGGTATTGTGCGTGATGGATCAGCGTGTATGCGATCACGCCCGCCATCGCCGTCACGAACAGCCACATCATCCAGCGCACATTGCGCTCCGACTCGAACAGCCGCGTAGCCATGAAGTAGCACGTGGTGACGAACCATAGCCGGGCCAGAAGGAACTTGAGGCTCACCATGGGCATCTCACTGGGGACGATGCATGCGGCCATCCACAAGAGCTGGCCGAGGATGATGAGCGTGACCGGATGGCGCAGCACGGATGCGGCCAGCACACCCTTCTCCAGTCCGGCCTTCAGCAGGAAGAGCAGGGTGAGCCCTACCATCAGCGGCTCGGTGGGGAGGCTGATGCCGATACCGCCGAGGTCCAGTTGCTCCAGGTTGATGGAGAGCGGCGTGGCAAGTACGATGAACAGGAGCAGCTTGTCCGCCGCCGCCACCATCGCCCATCCGACAATGAGCGCCGCCGGCAGCAGGGGGAGCCAGGGGATGTCGCTGGCGGTCAGCACCAGGTTCAGCAGGACGAAGGCGGAGCAGACCGCCGCGATCCAGTGCCGCTTCAGCGCATCCACCATGGCATCAGTCCCGCAGGCGCACGGCAAGGAATACGTAGGCCAGGAAGAGCGCACTGGCCGTGCTGATCAGCACGATGAGCCAGCGGACGGGGAACACCTTCTTGTCCGCCACCTCGGGGTAACCGACCAGGTTGGTGTATGTGAGGACCTTGTTCACATCGGTGCGGACCTTCTCCACCTCGTTCAGGCGGGCGACGTAATTACCGCGGAAGATGGAGCTCAGCTCGCTGAGCTGGCGGAACTCCCCTCCCTTCTCACCGAGCGCCTTGAGCAGGGCACGTGCCTCCTCACGGGCGGCGGCGGATGCTCCTCCTCCCTGCATGCGCAGATAACCGCGGGTCACCTCCTCGGTCTGTGCATCGTAGTTCAGCAGGCCCGTTTCACGACGCAGCTCATTGAGCCTGGCCTCAACACTGTCCAGCTTGCGCTTCTCCACGGCCATTTCCCGCTCGGCGATGATCAGCAGCTCCCGGGATTTCTCGCGCTGAAGACGTCGCGCCAGCAGGTCCGTCTGCCGCAGGATCTCCTGCACCATGTCGCGGGCCATCTGCGGATCTTCATCCGTGACCTCGATCTGCACGCTCTCAAAACGGGTCTTGCCGATCTCCACGCGGTCGTGGTACTCCGCATCGAGGTAGAAGCGCCCCGGCGGCTCGCTCACATCGATGTCATAATGGGTTGCCAGGTCGAAACGCTTGACCAGGCTATCGCGGATGCTGTTGCTCTCCAGCAGCTGAAGCAACTGGTCCGTCCGGGTCTCCACGGAATAGGACGTTAGGTTGACCGGATAGACGGTGGCACTGGACCTGAAGCGCGGCTTGATGAACACCGGCGAGCTGAACAGGGCGCTCAGGAGCGCTGCCGCCACACCGGTGATGACCAATGTGCGCCGGCCGCGCTGCAACACAGCCAGTACGTTCGAAAGATCAAGCTCTCCGGCCATCGTGCATGCGGATCTTTCGGATGTTCTCCTGCACCACGATCAGCAGGAGGGCGAGCAGGAAGGCGCTGATGGTGCTGACCATCACCACGAGCCAGCGGACCGGGTAGCTCTTCTTGTCGGCGGGCTGAGCGCGATTCACCACGAACTTGTGTGGGAGGTCGCTGTCGCGATCGGCCTGGGCCTGCTCCAGCTTCAGGCGGAGCACGCTCAGGAGCTTCATCTCATTGTAATGGCGGTCCTGCAGGGTGACATAGGCGCCACCGTAGCGGGCCAGCACCTTGAAGCGCTCCTCGAACTCACCGACCGCACGCTGGTCACCCTCCACGATGGCGGCGCCGAGGTATTCGTTGAACCGCTCGGTCTGGGAGTGGTAGTCATGCACACCGAGCTCGCGCAGCACCTGCATGCTGTCGTCTATGGCGGCGATCTCGACCTCGAGCTCACGCACCTTCTCGGCCACGATCCGCAGGCCCTTGTCAGCGCGCTCCCTGACCATGTCCTTCCACACACTGTCCACCTGGGCGGCGATGAAATTGGCGATCATCGCCGCGGTATCGGGCTCGGGATGAAGCACCTCCACGCGCACACTTCCGAACTTGGTGTACTCGAAGGTGATGTGGCGCTTGAAGGCCTCCTGCAGCTCGGTGTTGCGTGTGCGGCTGTCGGCCTCGATCCGGTAGGCCCGCATCAGGTCGAAGGTGGTCGCCGTGCGCTCGCGGATCAGGTCACTGTTCAGCACCTGAAGCAGCTGTTCGGCATCCTCGGGATCACCGAGCGCAAGGATGTCGTCGCGGCCTGTGCTCATCTCGCTGAGCAGCGACTTGCTTACCGAATTGGTGACCGCAGGGAACAGGATCACCTCGCTCTTGAAGAGCGGACGGATGATGAAGGCTGCGGCGATCCCGGCCACCAGGCCGAAAAGGGTGATGCCGAGGATGAGTCGGCGGCGCTCCCAGAGGAAGAGCACCAGGTCGAAACTGTTATCCGGCCTTGCTCCGCGCGGGTCGGTCATGTCGGTGGCGTGAAAAGGAGGCCTAAAGTACGGGTTCAGGCCGTGCCGGGGCCGCTGCCGCGCGCTCGCAGGGCGACCACGTCGTCCCTGCGCAGGGTCCGCGTCAGGAAGGCCAGCGGCAGCGCCGCGAATGGCACTGCGGCCAGCATGGCCGCCGGGGGGGCATCGGCCATGCGCAGGGCCAGCGCCAACGCAGCGAGCCCCGCGGCATAGGCAAGGGGACCGGCCCACGGGTACGCGCCCCTTGACCCTCCGAAGCGGCGTGTGGCCAGGACCGCTTGCGCCACGGCCATGCCACCCTGGGTCACCAGGCTGGCCCATGCCGCCCCGAGCCCTTGATACCTCGGGATGAGCCAGAGGTTCAGCAGGACGTTCAGCAGCATGCCAGCGGCTGCCAGCCGGTTCAACACGCGCAGGTCGCCCCCGGCCGTGAGCAGCGTGCCAAACACATAGGTGGTGCACACGGCCACGAACGACACACCGAGCACGGCCAGCACAGGCGCGCTGTCGGCCACATGCTCCGTATAACGCAGGGCCATCAGCTCGGGGGCCAGCAGCACCGCGAGCACCGCGAGGGCCACGGTACCCGCCCAGACCAGGCGGAAAGCGAGCCCTGCAAGGGGCGCAACGGGCTGGCCAGTGGCCAACATCCTGCTGAACATCGGCAGGAGCAGCCCCGCCAGCAGGTAACCCAGCATGTTGAAGGCCTCGAAGAAGCGGAACGCCTGCGCATAGATGCCCGCCTGCAAGGCACCATCCGGCAGCAGGCGCTCCAGCATCACGGTGTCCGTACGGTAGTAAAGGGTCATGAGCAGCACGAGCAGCGCATAGGGGAAGCTGCCGCGCAGGAGAGCCAGGGCCGAGCCGCCCGGCCAACGGGGTCGCATCCCTGCCGCCTGGCGCTGCACCAGCACCCACGCCACCGCGACCGCGGCGACGTATGCGATGGTCTGCACCTGAACGAACCAGCGGATCGGGAGCGGCACATCCGCTTCACGCCCCCAGAGCAGCCAGGCCATGCCCCCGATCACCAGCGCACGGTCCAGCACGCTGAGGAGGCTGTCCTGCGCATAGCGCTGACCGGCCGCGACGGCCCCGCGCAGGAACAACAGGAGTGCCGCCAGCGCCTGGTTGATGATGAGCCAGCCCAGCACATGCAGCTGCTCCCCCGTATAGCCCAGCACCAGCGCCGCCACGAGCGTCACCACCGCATACAGGACCACCAGCGCCGCCCGAAGCCCAAGCAGGCCCGATAGTTCGGCAACGGCACCACCAGGTTCGCGTGCGAGCCGGCGGGTCGTATGGTTCGTAAGCCCGAGGTCGAGCAGGATGTTGAGCAGGAAACTCAGGCTGAGGAGGGCCGCATAGGTGCCGTAGGCCGCAGCGCCCACTCGTTCCTGTACGCCCGCATCAATACCCAGGATGTAGAAGGGCTTCACCAAGAGGTTAAGCACCACCACGAGGGCCAGATTGCGCAGGAAACGGCCTTGCATCCGGCACGAAGGTGCGAAAGGACGGGCACGGCCACGGCATCCCCCTCCGCGGAGCGCTCCTGCTTCGCCACCTTTGCGCCATGCGCATCGCGGTGAACACCAGGCTCCTGCTGCCCGACCGGCTCGAGGGCATCGGCTGGTTCGCCCATGAGACCCTCTCCCGCCTGGTTCGCGCACATCCGGAGCACCACTTCATCTTCCTTTTCGACCGCCCTCATGACCAGCGCTTCATCTATGCGCCCAACGTGGAGGGCGTGGTGCTCTGGCCGCCCACACGCCACCCCCTGCTCTACCGGCTCTGGTTCGACCTGCTGCTGCCCGGCAGGCTCAGGCGCCTGAAGGCGGATGTCTTCCTGAGCCCCGATGGCTACCTCGCCCTCCGCAGCGATGTACCGACCCTGGCCGTGATCCACGACCTCAACTTCGAGCACCATCCCGGGGACCTACCAAAGGCCTACCGGAACTTCTACCGCGGACACTTCCCCAGGTTCGCACGGCACGCCACACGCCTGGCCACGGTGAGCGAGCACTCCCGGCAGGACATCATGCGCACCTACGGCATCCCCGGAAGCCGTATCGATGTGGTGTACAACGGCGTGGGCCCCATCTTCCGGCCGCTCACGGGACCAGAACAGGAGGAGGCCCGCTCCACCTTCTGCGATGGCAACCCCTACATCGTCTGCATCGGCTCGTTGAATCCGCGCAAGAACATCGCGCGGCTGCTGCTGGCCTTCGACCGCCTGGTGGAGTCGCGGAGCGATGGTCTCCGGCTCCTGATCGTGGGGGAGCGCATGTGGTGGGACGCGCGCATGGAGGAGGCCTGGCGGGGCATGCGCCACCGGGACAGGGTGGTCTTCACCGGCCGGCTGGACCAGGCGCGACTGCACCGGGCATTGGGAGCCGCAAGGGCACTGGCCTTCGTGAGCTATTTCGAGGGCTTCGGCATCCCTGTGGCCGAGGCGATGCGTTGCGGCGTGGCCGTGGTGGCCGCGCGGGCCACCAGCCTGCCAGAAGTGGCCGGCGATGCGGCCCACTACTGCGACCCGTTCGACGTGGACGACATCGCACGCGCTCTGCAGGAGGTGGTGGATGATGACACCTTGCGCGAACGGCTCGGACGTGCGGGCATTGAACGCGCCGCACGCTTCACTTGGGATAACGCGGCATCCGCGCTGTGGGAAAGCCTGCAGCGCATGTTGAAGGACGCGGGCCGATGAGCAGCCTGGCCCCTCACCACACCCGTGGCATCCTGGAGGCTGGCTGCGACGAGGCCGGCCGCGGCTGCCTCGCCGGGCCCGTGGTGGCGGCGGCGGTGATCCTGCCGGCACGCGTGCGCACTCCCGGCCTCGACGACAGCCAGAAGCTGACGGCCCTTCAGCGCGACGAACTGCGGCCTCTGATCATCGAGAAGGCTCTGGCCTGGGGGGTGGCCGAGGTTGGACCGGCCGAGATCGACGCCATCAATATCCTGCGCGCCTCCTTCCTGGCCATGCACCGCGCCATCGACATGCTGGAGCGCCGCCCGTAACACCTGCTGATCGACGGCAACCGCTTCACCCCCTACCCGGGCATTCCGCACACCTGCCTCGTGAAAGGTGACGCTCGCTTCCGCAGCATCGCCGCGGCCAGCGTCCTGGCGAAGACCCACCGAGACAGCCTCATGGATGCCCTGCACAACGCGCATCCGGCCTACGGATGGAACGGGAACAAGGGTTACCCCACCGCGGCCCACCGCGCGGCCATCGCCGCACATGGGCCCACCCCCTGGCACCGTCACAGCTTCACCCTGCTCCCCGCACAGGGCGAGCTGTTCTAACACGCACGTGTGCAAAGCGGCAGCACGTGCGCAGGCAAAACCCACGCATGCCGCGTTGCTTTGTGCGATGCGCCGAGCCGCCATCCTGCTTGTACTGACCGCCATCACCGGCGTCGGGGTCTGGCAGTTCCTGCGCGGCCTGCATCCGGCAACCACCACCGCCGATCCCTGGCGGATGCTTCCCGGCGGCACGCGCGCCATCCTGGCGCTGCCCGACGCCTCTGAGGCCTGGGAACGCTGGTCCGAGGGCTGCATGCTCGGTCACGCGCTCAAGTCCATGCCCGAGCTGCAGGCCATCGACCGGATGGCCACCGCGCTCGGTCCCGCAAGGGAGGAATTGAACGGTACCACCGTCATCGCCGCCTGGGCTGATGGCGATGACGGTACCGGACAGGTGGTCGTGATCGCCGTTCCGCCGCCGGCGACGCGTCTAGCCCTGCTTCCAATGCTCGGCATCAGACCGGGCACTACTGCGCTCACCGCCGAGGGATGTCCCTCCGGATGGCACATGGTCGAGTATGCGGGGGTGCTCCTGTTCGGGACCGATGTAGAACAGCTGAACGCACTTGCGGAACGGGGCGAAGGGGTCGGCGACAGCCTGCTCACCGAGGCGCGCGGTACACTCGGCGCCAACACCACCGCACACCTCCTGCTACGCACGGGTGCGCGGACGGCATGGCCATCCTCGGAACCATGGCGCGAGCTGTTCCAGAGCCTGCCTGACGGTGATGGCTGGATCGCACTGGACCTGGAACCACGCGCAGAAGGCCTCATCGCCGGTGGCGTTCAGCTGGGCAGGCAGCAGGCGGCCGGAAAGGCCCAGGCAGACCCGCTTCCCGCCCTGCGTCTGCTGCCGGCCCTTGCCACAAGCTTTGAGCAGCAGGTGATGCCCATGGACAGCAACTCCGTGGAATGGCACGATGGCACACCGGTGCGGGCCAAAGGCATCGGCCCCCGGGGTGCCATGGCGTGGACACTGCTGCATACGGAGGACCCGCTCGGAGCTGCCACTGTGATGGGGGAACTGGCACGCACCGATGCGGCGCGCAGGGAGTACCGCGGAAAACTCCTGCTGCGCATCGATGGCCTCGCGGACCTTGCGGCACTACCCGGGGACAGCGCCCCCTGGTGCGTGTTGAACGATGATTGGTGTCTGCTCGCTTCGGACAGCGTGGCGGCCCGCATCGCAGTGGATGCCTGGCTGGACGGCACCACCCTGGCGGACCACCTGGGAATCGCCACGGAACTGGGGGGGCTTGCCACCCCGGCAGAACGCACCTGGTGGCGGTATCTGGGCGCCGATACCGCAGCGCGACCGGCCTCCCTCCACGAACTGGGCTCCCTGCTGGTGCAGCAGGTGCGCACGGGGTCCGGCCGGAGCTTCCTGAGCGCCGCCCTGCTTCCCGGTCACAAGGACCGCGACAGCGCGCCCTCGAGGGCAACCGCCGCGCCTGCCGGTGGGGCCATCAAGGGGGCCACGCCGCTTCGCTTGCAGGCCGTGCGCAACCACGTGAACGGCGCGCGGGAACTGCTCGTGCAGGATGCAGGCCACACCCTGCGCCTGCGCACAGCTGATGGCAGGGAGCTCTGGCAGGCACAACTGGACGGGGCGCTGATCGGACCGGTGCTTCAGGTGGATCGTTATGGCAACGGGAAGCTCCAACTGCTCGCCCTCACCGCCGGCAGCCTTTACCTCATCGACCGCAACGGCCGTGCTGTCGAGGGCTTCCCCGTGGCGATGCCTGCTCCCGCGAGCGGTGAGGCCGCGTGCTACGACTACGACGCGGATGGTGCGCTGCGCATCCTGATACCCCTCAGCGACGGGCGGCTGCTGAACCTGGGCGCATCGGGTCGTGCGGTGGATGGATGGGCTCCCCCGCGTGCCACGGCGGCGATCACCAGTGCCGCGCACCACCTGCGGCTTCGTGGCAAGGACCACCTGGTGATCGGCGATGCCGGCGGCACGCTGCACCACCTGGACCGGCGCGGAACGGTGCGCAGCCGGCCTGCATTGAGACTGCCGGAAGGCGCGGCCATCATCACCCTGGTGCCCGGTAGGAGCGATGTGCTGCACGTAATCTGGCGCACAGCGGAAGGACGGATCGAAGAGGCTGCGCTCGATGGCAGACCGCGGGTGCTGGCCGCAGGTGCAGTGGCCGCAGGGTGCGCCATGGCGGGCCGCTACGCACAACCGTGGTGGGCCACTGCCGACAGCCTGTTCGTGCGCGGACCGGATGGGGCCGTGAAGGGCGTGGCCGCTCCGGTCACTGTCGTTGCCGCCAGCATGCTGGTGCTAGCGAACAAGCCCTGGTGGGCCGTTCGCACCGCGGAGGGACCATGGCTGTTGCTCGACGACCGGGGCAGGCAGCTGGCGGCATCCAAAGCCACGGCCGCACCGGCCGTGCTCACCGACCTGGACGCGGACGATCGTGCCGACCTCCTGGTCCTGTCGGAGGGCGCAGCTCCGGAAGCCGTGCGGCCACCGCCCGCGCAGCGCCCAGCCGCCCCTGCCCGACAGCGGGCACCAGCGAACGGCGGAAAGGCCGGCAGGCCGGATGGAAGGAACGGGACCAAGAAGCGATGAACCGCACCCTGGGTCCCGCCCGTCGCTTCATGCTGCGCACCCTGCTGCGCCACGAGGTGGTAGTGCTCACACGGCTGCTGGTGGTCGTGCTGACCGTGCTTCTGGCCCTGCTCGAGCTCGGATACAGCGGGCAGGCACCCACCAGCGGCATGCGCCAGGAGCTCCTCGCCGGCCTCATGTTCGGGGCAGGCATCGTGATGCTGGGAAGCATGCTGCGCACGATCCTGCGCGGGATGCGGCCGCGCTGGGCCGAGATCGCCTGGTTCGCGGTGTGGTGCAGTCTCTTCGCAACCGACCCCATCGGCCTGCCCGTCTGGGGGGACGTGGGGGCGCTCGGCAACCTGGTGTTCCTCGGGCTCTTCGTATTCATCGAGCTCAGCCGGCTCGAGCTCGGAGGAGGGTTCACACTGAGCCCTGCGCTGCTCTTCACCTTCAGCTTCATCCTGCTCATCTCAGTGGGCACAGCGCTGCTCATGCTACCCGCATCAGCGGTCCGCCCCCTGGGCCTCATCGAGGCGCTGTTCACGAGCACCAGCGCCGTATGCGTAACCGGCCTCAGCGTGTTCGACATCGGGACCACGCTCACGCCCCTCGGGCTGTGGATCCTGCTGCTGCTCATCCAGCTCGGCGGCCTCGGGGTGATGACGTTCACCAGCTTCTTCGCGTTCTTCTTCAAGGGCAGCAACTCCCTGGAGGAGCAACTCCGCATCCGCGACCTCAGCAACACCACCCTGGGAGGGGCCCGGCGCTTCATCACCCAGGTGATCCTCTTCACGCTGGCGGTGGAGGCCACCGGTGCCTTCTTCATCTACCGGTCGGTGCCTGCGGCCCAGTTCGGCAGCATGGGCGAGCGGGTCTTCTTCGCCGTATTCCACGCGGTGAGCGCATTCAACAACGCAGGGTTCAGCACCTATGCCAACGGGCTCTACGAGCCGGTGGTGCGCTTCAACTATGGGCTGCAATGGGCCATCGCGCTCATGATCATCTTCGGCGGCCTGGGGTTCGGCATCATCTTCAACTTCAGCCACTACACCGGCTACTGGTTGCGGTCCCGGCTGCGCCGGCTGTTCCTTGGGGTGCCCCACGAACGCCATCCCCGACTTGTGACGCTGAGCACGCGGCTCGTGCTCTACACCACGGCGGTGCTGCTGATAGTGGGCACCGCCGCGTTCTGGGCGTTCGAGCGCGACAACGCGCTGGCGGAGCACACCACATGGTTCGGCCGGCTCACCGTGAGCTTCTTCGGCAGCGTCACCCCGCGCACCGCCGGTTTCAACTCGGTGAACTACGCCGCCCTCACGGTGCCCACCCTGATGATCACCATGCTGCTCATGTACATCGGTGCAAGTCCAGGAAGCACCGGCGGCGGCATCAAGACCAGCACGGCGGCGGTGGCCCTGCTCAACATCTTCAGCACGGGGCGCGGGCGCGAGCGCGTGGAGACCGGGGGGCGTGAGATCGGCATGATGACCGTACGCCGCGCCTTCGCCACCATCATGCTATCCCTCATCTTCCTTGGCGTGTCCATCACCGTGGTGGCCTCGCTGGAGAAGCAGCATGGCCTGCTGCCCATCGCCTTCGAGTGCTTCAGCGCCTTCGGGACCGCGGGATTGAGCATGAGCCTGACGCCGCAGCTGCACGATGCCGCCCGCGTGGCCATCGCCGTGGTGATGTTCGTGGGTCGCGTGAGCGCCCTCACCCTGTTGATCGGGGTGCTGAAGCAGGTGGAGGTGAGCAACTACCGTTACCCAAAGGAGGACATCCTCATCAACTGACCCCAACGCCTTCGCCCGGCCAGGGCGCCAGACGCATGAAGATCGCGGTGTTCGGACTCGGCAACTTCGGCATGAACCTCGCCATGAAACTTACGGAGCTGGGACACGAGGTCATTGCGATCGACAACGTGATGGGCCGGGTGGAGTCCATCAAGAACGAGGTGAGCTTCGCCGTGTGCATGGAGAGCAACGATCCCGTGGCCATGGACACGCTGCCCTTGGAGGACCTGGACGCAGCGGTGGTGGCCATCGGCGAGAACGAGGGCGCCAACATCCTCACAACCGCGCTGCTGGCCAACCGTAAGGTGAAGCGCATCATCAGCAGGGCAATAAGCGACCTCCACGGGATGGTCCTCAACTCCATGGGCATCACCGAGATCGTACATCCCGAGGAGAAGGCGGCCGAGGACCTGGCGCGCAAGCTCAACCTCCGTCGGCTGGTGGACCAGTTCGAACTGCCTGGCGGCTTCATGATCGCAGAGGCCGTGGTGCCGGACCGCTTCGTGGGTATGCCTGTGGGCAGCATCGCCGAACTGCGCCAGCGCCGGATCGGCCTGGTCACCGTGCTGCGGAAGGACAGCGAGAAGGGGTTCATGGGCCGACGCTCGGTGAAGATGAGCGCCATGGGTGCGGTGGACAACGACTTCACCCCCGAGAAGGGTGACATCCTGGTCCTGTTCGGTACCAAGGAGCAGATCGCCGCCTTCACCGGCGAGAACGAATGAACTTCAGCGCTTTGGCCTGCGCAGGGTGAGACGGGTACCCGCCTTCACCGGTGCATCCGGGTCCAGCCCGTTGTAGGCGGCCAGCTTGGCCAGCTTCATGCCGTGCTGCTGGCTGATGCCCCACAAGGTCTCACCGCCTCGCACAGTGTGGTTTTCCGGGTCTTTCACACTGTTCCGCTTGGGCTGCAGGAACACCACCTGACCCTCCTGAAGGGCGCCGTCCTTCCGCATGTCGTTGAACCGCGCCAGCATGCCGGGCACCTGACCCAGCTCCCGGGCAAGGCCGTCGAAGGTATCCCCCTTGCGAGCCGTCACGTACTTGATGCGGCCGGCGAAGCGCTCCACGGGCCTGGCCTGGCCGATGGTGACCGTGACCTCGTCCGCACCACCGCGCGGGGGACGCACTGGCCGGGAGGGAGGGGCGGGCTTCACAACAGGGCGGGAAGGGCGCTGGCCGCGATCGAGCGTATGGAGCTCATAACGCTCGATCAGCTCGATGAGCTTCTGCGGGTAACGCGGGTCCGTGGCGTAGCCGGCCGTCTTCAAGCCATGCGCCC
This sequence comes from uncultured Chryseobacterium sp., assembly GCA_964621425.1. Lineage (GTDB taxonomy): Bacteria > Bacteroidota > Bacteroidia > Flavobacteriales_F > PHOS-HE28 > PHOS-HE28. The sequence continues at coordinate 15,140 of CAZUNW010000032.1, forward strand.
AGCCCTTGTAGTCCGTGGGCTTGAGGGTGAACAGGTCCGCGTAGCGGGGACGCCCGAGGAACCGGCTATGGTCCTCGTAGCTGTCCGCGGCATCACGGTATTTGCGGAAGCAGTCGTCCTTGCGGTCGTCATCGTGATACACCCGCCCCCCCTTCCAGTCCGGGGTGCACTTGATGCCGAAATGGTTGTTGGCCTCCCGGGCCAGCATGCTGTTCCCGTTACCGCTCTCAAGCAGGCCTTGCGCCAGCGTGATACTGGCCGGGATGCCGTGCTCCTTCATCTTGGCCACCGCGACCTCACGCCACTGCTCGATGTATTCCTCGGCTGTGATGCGCCGATGGGGCGGCTGACCCTGGGCCACCAGAGGCAGCAGGGCAAGCGCAAGCAGCGGCGGGAGAAGGCTACGGGGCGAAAGGGACATTGGCGGGCCAGGAGCGAAGCTATTGGCGTGCCACGGGGAGCACAGGTCGGTTCAGGAACGCGGTTCCCACGACCGATCGTGAACAGAACGGGACTGCGTTTTCGCCCAACGGCCGAACAATTTGCCCGCGGGGCCGTTACACCTTGAGCATCAAGGAAATGAGCGAGGACAACAGCCAGCCCGAACGGTCATCCCGTCTGGAGCGGCTCGGGCTTGAGGCCGGTGACTACTACTTCACCGACGAGGGCTTCCTTGTCTTCACGGAGCAGTATCACCGGAAGCGCGGTTACTGCTGCCAGAGCGGCTGTCGGCACTGCCCCTATGGATTCCACGACAAGAAGGGGAAAGGGAAGACCGGGTGATATCGGCGTCGTGCGTTCGACCGAACTTCGTGGCCATGTCCATCCCAAGCGAGCCCGTGACAAAGGCATTCCAGCAGTGCGTTCGTGAAGGCATCCCCGACATTCTCCCCGAGGCGCGTCCCTCCGACCCGGGCGTGAGCCACGCGCCGAGGCGCAAGGAGATCCTCACGGCCGAAGAGAAGAAGCTGGCCCTGCGCAACGCCCTGCGCTACTTCCACCCGAAGCACCACGCCGTGCTGGCGCCCGAGTTTGCCCAGGAACTGCAGGAGCACGGCCGCATCTACATGCACCGGCTGCGCCCGGAGCACCCCATGCACGCGCGGCCGATCGACCACTACCCCTCGAAGAGCAGGCAGGCCGCGGCCATCATGCTGATGATCCAGAACAACCTGGACCCGGCCGTG
>CAZUNW010000033.1:0-15843 GCA_964621425.1 uncultured Chryseobacterium sp.
TGCCCACGCCGATCGCCATCGAGCTGAAGGTGATCGCCACGGTGTGACGGTCACTTGTCGCTGATCGCAGCGAGCACGGTGCGCTCAAGGTCCTGCGGGTCCCAGGGCTTCTGCATGTACCTGAACAGGCTCACCTTGTCGATCACCTGGTTCACGGCCTCCATGTCGGCCTGGCCGGTGAGCATGATTGTGCGCATGGCCGGGTACCGCTGGTTGAGCGCCATGAGGAGCTCCGTGCCACGCATGGGGAACATCTGGTAGTCCACGAGCGCGACAGGGATGTCGCCTCCGTCTGCCGTGTGCTCCTCGGCCACCTCCAGCGCCTCCGGGCCTGACAAGGCCGTGAGCACCGCCCACCCGGCCGGCAGGATCCGGCGCAGGTGCAGCTTCAGGGTGTTCACCACGAGCACATCATCGTCCACCACGAGCAGGGCGGGCAGGTTCAGCGGGGGATGATCGCTCATGCGTTCAGGCGGGGCAGTTGCACCGCAAAGATCGTGCTGTGGTGGGACGAGTCACAGAGTATCTGGCCACCATGAGCCTCCACGATGCGTTTCACCAGGTTGAGGCCGATGCCGGTGCCCTCGCCCTTCTTCTTGGTGGTGAACAGTGGGTCGTACATGCGCGCCTGCACCTCGGGGGGTATCATGGGGCCGTCGTTGGCGATCTCCACCACCCAGGCATCCGGCAGCTCCCGGTGGCTCACTGTGATGCTGCCGCTCTCGCCAATGGCCTGCACGGCATTGCTCAGGATGTTGGTCCACACCTGGGCCAGGTCGTCCTCCACGCCGGTGAGCTGGATCACCTCCGGCAGGTGCACCTCGATGGACAGGCCTTTCCGGCCGGAGGCCTTGAACAGGGTGGTGACGGACCGCAATTGCGCGGCCAGGTCGAACTCCCTGGGCTTACGGTCCTCCTCCTGGTGAATGTAGGTACGCAGGGCGTTCACCACCTTGGCCGCACGGGTGGCTGCGAAATCGATGGTACGCAGCGACTCCTTCATCTCGAAGAGGGAGTGCAGCGACTCCAGGATCGGCTGGCCGGCAGCATCATCCAACAGGCGCTCCCACGGTTCGCCGGGCATCAACCCCCACCCCATCTCGGCGATGCGCTCGGCCCAGGCCAGCCGCTGATCGCCGACCTGCAGCTCCTTGAGGCGGGCACGGACCTGGGCGGTGCGCGTGCGCAGGACGGCATGGTCGGGGGGTACCATGGGAAGCCGCGACAGTTCCAGCAGGAGCTCCATCTCCTTGCTGCCAAGTCGTGGCAACTGGCTGAACAGCGAATCGCCCAAGGCCGAGGCCAGGTTCTTCGACGCCCCCAGCACCGCGCCGAGCGGGCTGTTCACTTCGTGCGCGATGCTCGCGGTGAGGCGGCCCAGCACCGACATGCGCTCCTGTTGGATGACCTCATCCTGCATGGCCCGCAGCTGGTGCATGGCCGTGACGTCGGTGCCATAGATGTTGTAGAACCCGAACTTGTGCAGGGGGACGCAGAGCAAGCTGAAACGGGATGGACCCGCATCGAGCTCCATGGGCGCGTTGTCCCCCTCGCCCTTGTCCCGCAGGCGCTGCTGGAGGCTGGTCGGGACCGGCTCCCCCAGCTGCATGCCCATGGCCTTCAGCACCGGGAAGCTGGCCCTGTTCGCGTAGAGCAGGCGCCCGTCCGTGGATACGCGCAGCACCGGGTTGGGGTCGCCGTCCGGGAAGCGCGTCATGGCCTCCAGTTCGGCCATGCGCTGGTCGCGCTCCAGGGATTGCGCCAATGCGCTTACAAAGGTCTCGATGGTACGCTTGTCGCCGTCCTGCCAGCGATCGGAGGAGCCCATGTGGTCCAGGCAGAGGAAGCCCCAGATGCCCTGGGGTGTGATGATGGGAAGGGACAGCACCTGCGTGACGCCCTGGGAACGCATGAAGGTGGCCAGAGCCCGGTGATCGATGTCCTCCACCTTGGCGCTGTAAGCGCGGCCCTCCAGGACCGTGGCGAGCAGGGGCCCGAAGGCGGGCGCCGGGGCGGGGGCGAACTCCGGGCGCAACAGGCGTTCGCCGCCCCCATCAACGAGGCGCTGCCACGTGAGCACAGGGCCTGCGCCAGAGACATGGCCCGCCGCGTCACGAACGTGCTTGAAGAGGCAGACGCGGTCGAGCCCCAGCACGGAGCCGAACAGGGCGAACCCTCGTCCGGCGCCGGTGTAGAGGTCGGGCTCGGTGAGCAGGGCCGAGCTGGCTTCGGCCAGTGCGACGATGAGCTCGGCGCTGTGCCGGGCCACCAGCCCGGCCTCACGCTCCACGGTGATGTCGATGAGCGTACCGGTCCGCAGGAGCCCGGTTCCATCGGAGTAGACCTGGCTTGATTCGCGCACCCAGCGCTCCACGCCGCCGGCGACCAGACGGTATTCATGGCGATAGGGCGCTCGTACCCCAATGGCCTGCTGAACAGCGGACTCGTAGTCGGCACGGTCATCGGGATGAATAAGGTCCGCCCTGTGCAGCTCACCCGAGATGAAGGCAGATGCGTTCACCCCGGTGATGAGCTCCACCTGCGCGGACATGAACAGGGTGCGGGGCTGCGGGCCAAGCTCTTCATGGAAGGTGGCACCGGGCAGGTTCTCCACCAGCGCCCGGAACATGTTGCGGCTGGTTTCCAGTGCGGCGGATGAGCGCACCCGCTCGGTGATGTCAGCCTCCACGGCCATGAAGCCCACATGCTCCGATTGCTCACCGAACAACGGCACGATGTTGAGCTGCAGCCAGTACTCACGGCCGTCCTTCCCCCGGTTCAAAACAGAGGTGTTCACCTCCTTCAACTCGCGCAACGACCGGTCGATCAGCTCCTTGGTGGCCGGTTCGGTGCCGTTGAACTGGAACATGGCCGGGGTGCGTCCCAGGACCTCATGCAGCTCGTAGCCGGTCATGCGCAGGAGCGCGTCGTTCACCCAGGTCATGCGGCGATCCACGTCCGTGATGACCACCGCGTTGGAGGTGCGGCGCGCCACCATGGACAGGCGCCGGACATCCTCCTCGATGCGCTTGCGCGCAGTGATGTCCTGCACGGTGCCCAGCACCATCCGGTCATCCGGGCCAGCCCCCGGCACGGGCCCGAGCGTGACGGCCAGCCAGCGCGTTCCCGTGTCACCGCTGCCCTTGCACTGGATGTCCTGCTGGGTGCGATGCTGGGAGATGATGGTATCGCGCAGCATGGACCGCAGGGTATCCGCGGCACGTTCGCCCATCACCCGGGCCAGCGCTTCAGGCCCCACAGGGCCCTCTTCCCCACCACCGAGGATGCGGCGGAACATCTCGGAGCCGGCGAGGAGGCCTGTGGTGTCATCGTATTGGAAGTTGCCCAGCAAGGCCACCCGTTGGGCCTCGATCAGCACGCTCTGGGTCCGCTCCAGGTCGCGTGTGCGCAGCTCGATCTCGCGCTCCAGCCGTTCGTTGAACTCGCGGTTCTGATCGCGCGCCTCCTCCAGCTTCCGCCGCAGGCTCTCGAGCGAGGCGGCCAGCTCCTGCACCTCGGTGGCCGCCGCCGGCACGGGCACCTCCGTGGAATAATCGCCGGAGCCCAATGCATTGGCCGCCGAGCGCAGCTTCACCAGGGGCCATGCGATGGAACGCGCCACGGCCAGGAGCATTACCAGCGAGACCAGCATAATGAGCAGGAGCCCGCGATAGACCGGCGCGTTGATCGCCTTGACGCCGGCCTCGATGCGCGCCTCGGAGACGGCCACCTGCACGTACCCGTTGAAGAGTTCGCTGACCACCGGATGGCGCACCACCAGCAGCTCGGTGGGGATGTAGTTGAGCACCTCCTCCGCAGGCACGTCCGGCGGATTGGTGGAGAACACCGTATCAGAGGCGCTGCCATGATGCTGCACGAGCGCCACGTGGGCGAAATCCTCCGCCTTGGAGACCAGGCGCACGGACCGTTGCACACCCTCGAAGGCATCGTGCTCGAGCGAAAGCTCCACGCTGAGGGCGATGGCACGGGCCACCTCCGTGATGCGCTCAAGGGTGGCCTCGCGGTAGAGATCTGCCTGGCGGCGGGGATAATACCAGGCCACGGCGAGCAGACAGATCAGCAGCACCCCGGCGAAGGGGAGCCAGATCCGCATCACGATCCGGTTGAGGCCCAGCATCATGGCCTGCGCCGCACGGGGATCAACAGCTCCTGGGGGATCGGGCGCGTGGAGGCGGGCACCATGCCGATCGCACCCGGCGTCTTCCGCACGTGATCCAACATGTCCTGTGCCGAGGAGCCGAACTCCGGCGCCGCGGCACGGCCCTGGAAGACCAGCGACAGCCAGTAGCGCTGCATGCCCACGCGGGACATGCCGAGCACGGCACCGGCGAAGGCATCGCCCCAGTCTACCCGGTTGCCGGGAAGCACCACCACCACGGGCTCGCCACTGGGCCAAAGGGAACGCTCACCGCGGAAAATGGCGCGCAGCTGAACCTCGGTCACCTCAGTAAGGCCGGTGGAATTGCCCACCAGCACCATGTCGGAAAGGCCGTTGGCCTGCGCATGGAGCCCTGCCGCAGGCAGCAGCAGCAGACCGGCGAACAGGGTGCGGAAGAGGTGGAGGCGCACCATGCGTCAGAATCCGTAGGCGAGTTGCACGCGCAGGCCCAACGTGCCGAAGTGCTCGTGATCACCGTGGTTCAGGTGGTGCAGCCATTGGTCCTCCACCTGCAGCTTGATGTTCACCAGGTGGTTGAACTCGTGGCGATACCCCAAGGCGAACTTCACCTGGTGGAGCGGGTACACGTGCAGGTCATTGTTGTCGGTATCGATGAAGTCCGCGACCAAATAAGGGATATGGCGCTCTTTGATGCGGTAGCCGACATAGGTGAAGTTGCTGACGTTCCTGGCCGTGCCAAGGCTGTCCGTGTTGGACAGGTTGAAGACGGCCTCGTTGAGCACTTCCAGGCGATCACTGAACCACGCGAACGATGCGCAGCCAAGCTGGAAGGTGAGGGGGCCGGCGTAGGCAGCAGCACGCACCACGTCGGGCGCAGGCCCATGGCCACTGTGGACGCCGTAACGGTTGGTGGGCATGAAATCATAATAGTAGGACAGGCCCACACGCATCCCGTCCACGGGTTTCATGTGCACGGCGACGGTCAGCGCCGGGTCCACCCCCTGGTCCAGTCCGTCAGTGGCGGAGATGCCGTTGCCCAGCACCACATCGTAACCGAACCGCATGTTGCCCAGGTTCTGGCCCTGCAGCTGCAGGCCGAGCGTGTGCAGGGGAACCAGGTAGCTGAAGGAGAACGGGCGGTCGATGACCGGGAAGAAGACCCGGCCGTGGTGGTACACGTCGTTCCAGTAATTCACCGGCGTGTGCACCTTGCCGGCGATCAGGGAGTGGTTGTTCTTGTAATTGAAGCGGATGAAGGAGCGCTCGATGCTGGGCAGGAAGGTGGTGGGCGAGGCCGAGTTGAACCGGATCACGTATTCGCCCAGGAAGCTGATGCGGCTGGTGAGGTTGGTGGTGACGAAGAAGTCGTGCTCGCCCAGGCTGAAATAGGACTGGGGCTTCTCCGTATCGATCACGCTCAGTTCCACATGGCCGAAGCCGTTGAACTGGGTCTGCTTGAACTGGGCCATGGCCCCTGTGGAGGCCATGAGCAGGAATGCCAACCCTGCGCAGCGCATAACAGAATACCGACCTGCATCACCCACCATGCGAAGGAATTAGGCCTGGTGGCCTAGTATGGGTGCAAGTTACCCATAGACGAGGTCCAGCCCAATACCGGGATCGACCGGTTCGCGCGCCGGGCAAGGGCGAACAAGCCGGACATCCCGTATGTTTCCCAAGCACGTGCATGAACCTCTCTCAAGCCGCGTCCACGGCCGCCCACCGACCTGCACACGACCCGCCGCCCGCCCGTGCGGACCTCGTGGGGGCTGCCGCGGAGTTGCTGGCCACCATGGAGCTGGACCCCGCTGCGCGTGATGGGCGGCTGGCGGCCATTGGCGAGGAGGTCGACCGTACAGGTACCTACACCCTCACCCGCGAAGAGCTTTTGCACGGGGCGCGGCTGGCCTGGTACAACAGCAACCGGTGCATTGCACGCCACCTGTGGCGCTCCCTCCACGTGTTCGATGCGCGCGGGGTTAACTCCGGGCCCGGGGTGGTGGACGCCCTGCGGGCCCATCTGGCCTTCGCCACCAACGGCGGCGAGGTGCGCAACGCCATCACGGTCTTTGCCCCGCGCCCACCGCAGGGACCCGACCCCGTTCGCATCGTCAACCACCAGCTGGTGCAGTTCGCCGGCTTCCGCAGTGCGGGCGGAGGGATCCTGGGCGACCCGGCCAATGCCGCGTTCACGCAGCAATGCCTCGAGGCCGGCTGGACACCGGCCTCCCATGGGCCTTTCGTGCCCCTGCCCTGGATGGTGCACATCGCGGGAAGGCTTCAGCCGCCGGTCGATGCGCTGGCACAGGAGCCCGGACTGGCCCCGTTGGTTGCCATCGCCCATCCTGAGAACCCGGCGGTCGAACGGTTGGGCATTCACTGGTATCCCGTACCGGCGCTGGCGGACATGGCCCTGGTGGTGGGCGGCATCGTGTTCCCCTGCGCACCCTTCAACGGTCACTATATGGTCACGGAGATCGCATCGCGCGACCTTGCGGACCGCGAGCGCTATGATCTGCTGCCCGCCGTGGCAACGAGCTTCGGATGGTCCACTGCGGATGAGCGGACCCTCTGGCGCGACCGCGCCGTGGTGGAGCTCAACCGCGCCGTGCTGCACAGTTTTGACAAGGCGGGGGTGCGCATCAGCGACCACCACGCGCTCACCGCGGCATTCGATCGCTTCTGCAGTGCGGAGGCGCGCGCCGGTCGCACCGTCACGGGGGACTGGGACTGGCTGGTCCCACCCACCTCCGGGGGCCTCACCGCCCCTTTCCACCGCACGTTCGACGGCACTGTAGTGCGGCACACGAACTTTCTGTACCAGGCCGCACCCGATGCCAAGCCGCTCCGCCCCACAGGCGGGGGGTGTCCGTACCACCTGTAGCGTGCGGGCGTCATGCCCCGAAGACGGCGCGTCCCAGAAGGCTCCACAGGAACACCAGCAGCAGCACGCCGAGCACATCCATCCACACGCCCGCACGTACCATCTGCCGCACGCTGAGGTGACCGCTGGCGAAGACGATGGCCTGCATGGGACTGGCGATGGGCAGCATGAACCCGCAGCTCGAGGCCAGCGTGGCCGGTACCATGACCACCTGTGGCGGCAGGCCCCATGCGCCTGCGGTGTGCGCCAGGATGGGCAGCACCAGGCTGGCCACGGCCGTGTTGCTCCCCAGCTCGCTCAGCAACGTTACAGCACCGGCGAGCAGCCCCACCTGCAGCAGCGCATGGCCAGTGTCCCACCCGGCCAACGCCGCAGCCATCACGGCGCTCAAGCCGCTGGCATCGATGCCGCCCGCGATGGCGAACCCGCTTCCGATGAGCAGCACCACTCCCCACGGGATGCGGGCCTGCGCAAAGTCCCAATCCATCAAGGTGCGCCCGCGTTCCACGGAAGGGAGCAGGAACAGGAGCATGCCGCCCGCGACGGCCACAGCGGGATCGCCCAGCGCGTGCAGCCCGGTGGCATAGCGCCAGCCGTGCAGGGTGACGCCCTCCCCCAGCACGATGTCGTCACCGGTGATCCATAGCAGGGCCGTGAACGCAAAGACGGCCGCACAACGCACCTCATCGCGGGTGGCGGGGCCCAACTCGCGCAGCTGCCCGCGGAGCGCCTCGCGGTGCACTGCAGCGGCGCCGGGGAGCTGGAAGAGCACCCGCGTGAGCAGGAGCCAGGTAAGCAGCAGGTAGAGCGCTGCGTAGGGCACGCCGAAGAGCATCCATTGCCCGAAGCCGATGGGGGCCTTGTCGGGGAACAGCAGGCGCCACTGCTCCATGAACAGCAGGTTGGGCGGTGTGCCCACGGGGGTGGCCATGCCGCCAATGGTGGCGCCATAACCCACGGCCAGCGCGAGGGCGGCCCCGAGGCGCTCGTGCCCGGGCGCCGCTCCAAGCAGGCCGAGGCCGATGGGCAGCATGACCAGCACGGCTGCCGTGCTGTTGATCCACATGCTGAGCAGCCCGGTGGCCAGCAATGCGCCCAGCACCAGCCTGCGGGGCGATGCACCCACGCGGTGCACGATGTGCAGGGCGATGCGGCGGTGGAGGCCGCTGCGTTCAATGCCCAACGCCAGCAGGAAGCCGCCGATGAACAGGAAGATCACATCGCGTCCGTAATAGCCAGCCGCCTTGGGCAGGTCCGTGATGTCCAGCAGGGGTAGGAGCACCAGCGGCAGCAGGGAGGTAACAGCCAGTGGCACCGCCTCGCCGATCCACCACACCGCCATCCATAGCACCACGCCGGCCATGGCCGCGGCCGCATCACCATGAGCGCGCAGCAGGGCGGCGGCGCCCAGCGCGAGCAGGGGGCCCGCAAGGAGCAGGAGCGTGCGGCGTCCGGGGTCCATGGCCCTTGGTGTGAACGGCCAAGGTACCTCCCCCGCCTCAGGCAGCGGCGCGCTGCGCTGTACGCGTCACACGCTTCGCCGCACGACGGTGCTTGACCTTCGCGATGATCAGCAGCATAACGGGCACCATGATCAGGGTGAGGAAGGTGGCGAAGGTGAGGCCGAAGATCACCGCCCAGCTCAGCGGGCTCCAGAAGATGCTGTTGTCGCCGCCCATGTGGATGTGCGGGTTGAACTCGGTGAACAGGGTGATGAAGTTGAAATTGACACCCACCGCAAGGGGCAGCAGCCCCAGGATGGCCGTGACGGCGGTGAGCAGTACGGGCCGCAGGCGGGTTTTGCCGGCCAGCACCAGGGCCTCGCGGCTGGCGTCGATGGGCAGTTCATCCCCATCCGCCAGGCCGAGCGTGCGGCGGCTGCGGGCCATCAACAGGCGGGCGAAATCCATCAGCACGATCGCGTTGTTCACCACCACGCCGATCAGCGAGATGATGCCGAGCATGGTCATCAGGATCACGAAGTCCATGCGGAACACCACCAGTCCCAGGAACACCCCGATCGTGGAGAAGATCACCGTGCTCAGAACCACGGCGGGATAGCTGATGCTGTTGAACTGGGCCACGATGATGAGGAACACGATGAAGATGGCCACCAGGAACGCGGACATCAGGAAGCCCATGTCCTTGGCCTGGTCCTCCTGCTCACCGGTGAAGCGCATGGCATAGCGCTCGTCCAGGCGGAAGCCGGAGGCCATCTCGGCCTTCACCTGGCCCACCACCTCGTTGTTGTTGTAGCCCGCGATCACGTTGCTGCTCACGGTCACCACGCGCTTCAGGTCCTTGCGCTTGATGGCGCTGAAGCTGCTGGAGCGCTCAGCGGTGGCCACCGCGCTGATGGGCACCTGGCGGATCTGGCCGGTGAGCATGTCGCGGAAGGTGATCCGCATGTCCATCAGGCGCTGCGGGTCGTAGCGGTACTCGTCCTTCAGGCGCACGTTGATCTGGTGATCATCCTCATCACCCTCGATGCGGTAGGTACTCACCTCCTTGCCGAAGAGCGCGGTGCGGATGGCGTCCGCGATGGCATAGGTGCTCACGTTGAACAGCCTCGCCTTGGCGCGGTCGATGGTGATGGGCATCTCCGGTTTGGCGCGGTCGATGTCGATGCGAAGCGCCTCCACCCCGGGCACGTTGCGCGCGTCGATGAAGGTCTTCACGCGCTCGGCCTCCGCGAGGAGGCCCTCGATGTCGTCACCGGTGAGCTCGATGTTCACGGGCTTGCCCACGGGAGGGCCATCGGCGTTCTTCACCACGGAGACCAGCGCGCCGGGATAGCCCTCCACGCCCTCCTGCAGGGCCTCCAGCACACCGTTGGTGCTCAGCCCCTGGCGGTCGCCGTATTTCACGAAGCTGATCTGGATGCGCGCCTTGTGCGGCGTGGGGCTCAATTCCATCTCACCCGCGCCCGGATCGCTGGTGCCGCGGCCGACCTGGGTGATCACGGAGTTGACGATGCGGTTAACCGAGTCGGTGCGGGTGGTGCCATCGGGAAGCGTCACGGTGCGCGGTGACATGTACCGGGGCGCATTGATGATCCGCATCACCTGGGCCTCCACGATGCGGGCCATGCTGTCGGTCCTAAGGATGTCGGTGCCGATGGGCGCCTCGATGAACACGTTGATGTATTGCGGCTCATTCACGGGGAAGAAGAGCGTCTTGGGCGGGGCGATGCCGATGAGCATGAAGGCGGCGACCAGCAGGCCAAGTGTCCCGAGGAAGAAGGTGCGCGGGTGGCGGCGGGCGAGGGCGTAGCGCAGGAAGCGCTCGTAACGGTCCTCAAGCCGGGGCAGCCAGCCGCCCTGGAAGCGGTCCGTGGCGGGCACGATCCATTTGGTGAAGACCAGGGCCAGCAGGCCGAGCGTGAGGGCGAGCGTTCCCAGGCCGAAGATGGCGTCCACACCCGTGCCAAGGCCCAGAGCGGCAAGGCCGGTGCTGGCTGCCATGAGGATGCCTGCGATGCGCCATGTACGCCGCATGGTGGGCGGCGCCTCGTTCACCCGCATGAACTGCGAGGCCAGCGCGGGGTTCACCACCAGCGCCACGAACAGCGAGGAGCCCAGCGCGATCATGAAGGTGATCGGCATCCACTTCATGAACTCGCCCATGATGCCGGGCCAGAATAGCAGCGGCACGAACACCATCACCGTGGCCAGCGTGGCCGTGCTGATGGGCAGTGTGACCTCGCCCACAGCCAGGCGCGTCGCCTTGAGCGCAGGCTCACCGTTGCTCATGTGGCGGTGGATGTTCTCCACGATCACGATGCCATCGTCCACCAGGCGTCCCAGTGCGAGGATGAGGGAGAACAGCACCATGATGTTGAGCGTGACCCCGAAGGCGTTCAGCGCCGTGAAGGAGATGAACATGCTCATCGGGATGGCCAGGCCCACGAACACGGCGTTTCGCAGGCCGAGGAATAACATGAGCACACCCACAACGAGGATCACGCCCAGCACGATGTGGTTCATGAGCTCGTCCACGCTGGCGCGGGTCTGGTCGCTCTGGTCGCCCGTCTTGGTGATCACCAGGTCCTCGGGCAGCACACGCCCGCGGTCCTCGGCGATGATGGCATTGATGCGATCGCTGGCCGTGAGCAGGTTCTCGCCCGCGCGCTTGAACACGTCGAGCATCACCACGGGCTTGCCGTACTCACGGGCGAAGCTCTCGGCCTCCTTGTAGGTGAAAGCCACATCGGCGATGTCGCCCAGGCGCACCTCGCGCAGGAACTCGTTCTTGACCACGATGTCGCGCAGCTGGTCGGCGTCCTTGATCTCGCCGATCACGCGCACTGCGCGGCGCTGGCCGTTCACCAGCAGTTCGCCACCGCTCATGGTGAGGTTCTCCATCTGCAGGGCCATGGCCACGTCGTTGAAGCTGAGCTCGAGCGCCTCCAGCCGGGGGAGGTCCACGCTGACGCGCAGCTCGCGCTCGGGCACCCCTCGGATCTCCACCTTGTTGATCTCGCTGAGCGCCTCGATCCGGTCCTCAAGGTGGCGCGCATAGGCATGGAGCTGGTCAAGCGGGTGGTCGCCGCTGATGTTGATGTTCATCACCGGCATCAGCTCGCTGAAGTTCATTTCGAACACGTTGGGTTCCGCGGGCAGGTCGCGCGGGAAGTCGGCATCGCCCCTGGCCTTGTCAACGGCGTCCTTCACCTTGCGCAGGGCCTCGGTGGGTGTGACGTTGTAGTTGAACTTGACGTTGATGCCGGAGAAGTTGGGCACACTGGTGCTCTTGATCTCATCGACACCGCTGATCGTGTTGATCTCCTTCTCCAGCGGCTTGGTGATGAGCTTCTCGATGTCCACCACCGAGCTGCTGTTGTAGGGCGTTCCCACGAAGACCTCCGGGGTCACCACCTCGGGGAAGCTCTCCTTGGGCATCACGATGTAGGAGCGAATGCCCACGATGCAGATGAGCAGCGTGAGCACGATGACCGTGGTGCGGTTGTTAACCGCCCAGGTGGTGATGGCGAACTGCCGTTCGGGGCCGTGGAGGTCCTTCTCGATGTCGTTGGTGTTCATTGTCGAATGGTCTTCACCGCGGCGGTCCGGGGGGCCCGTCGCAGCCCGTTGTGCTCAAAGTCCGGTGATGCGCACCATCTGCCCGTTGCTCACGTTGCGGGCGCCCTCGGTGATCACCTGCATGCCCTCGGCAAGGCTGCCCCCGGGCGCGGGCTCGATGCACACCTGGCCCTTGTGCTCGCTGACACGGCGCACAGGCAGCTTGGTGGCGCGGGCATCACCACCGGCGGCGGCGTCAAGCACGAACACGTAGTCATGGCCCTCCACATCCTCGAGCACGGCCGCTGCGGGGACCACGATGGCGCTGTCGATCCGCTGGTCCATGATGCTGATGTCGCTGAGCAGGTTGGGGCGGATGAAGCCGGCGCCCCGCGGCACATGCACGGTGAGCTTGAAGGTGCGGTTGGCGGGGTCGATGAATGTGCCCACGTGCTGCACGTGCGCATCGAAGGTGGTGTCCATGGCTGGGAAGCTCACGATCGCCGCCGCGCCCTTGGCCACGCGACCCAGGTAGCTCTCCGGCATGTCGGCCTCGAGCTGGGCGCCTGTGAGGTCCACCACCCGGGCCACGGGGAACTGCGGCGCGGCCATGTCGCCCACGCGCACCATGATGTCGTCCACCACGCCATCGAACGGTGCGGTTATGTTGGAGAGGCGGTCCTGCTCCACAAGGGCATCCACCCCGGCCCTGGCCTGGTCCATCTGCGCCCTGGCCTGCAGCCACTGCATCTCGCTGCCGATCTGCTGCTGCCACAGGCGATCCTGTTTCTCATAGGCGGTGCGGGCGAGCTCGTAGGCGGTGCGGGCCTGCTCGATCTGTTCCCCCACCAGGTCGTTGTCCATGCTGATGAGCAGCTGGCCCTGGCGGACACGGTCGCCAACGCCCACGTGGAGGGCGCGCACACGGCCGCCCATCATGGCGTGCAGCGCCGCTGCGCGGTCCGCCTTCACACTGCCGTGCACGTCCACGTAGTGGGCGAAGGAGGACACACGGACGGGCTGCACCTTCACTGCCGGCAGGTTGCGGCGCACGGCGGTGTCATTCGCGGCCAGCCACTCCTCGATCCCCCGGATGCGCAGGCCGAGCGCATCGTAGGCGGCCTTCAGCGAGTCGCGCTCCGCACGCTTGCGGCCGATCTCCCCTGCCTGGGGTGCAGTTCCACAGGCGGCCATCACGGCCGCCACGGTCATCATCACAATCGTCTTTTTCATGTCTCGTTTCAGCGGTCGGTGGGTTCAATAGAGGTCAAGAGCACGCCGCAGCTCCACGCGGGCCAGCAGCAGCTCGGCGAGGCGCTGGATGTACAACTGCTGCACCTGGAGGTATTGGGACTGGTCCTGGTTCAGCTCGATGCTGCTGGCCATGCCGTTGGTGAACTTGATGCTCGTGCGCTCCACGATGCGACGCGCCAGGTCCAGGCCCGCCAGCTCGCTGCGGTAGCTCTCCTCGGCGGTCACGGCCTTCTGTGCGCGCTCCTCGGCCTCGGCCAGCAGCCGCTGCTCGGTGGCCTTCATGTTCACGCGCACCTGATCCAGTGTGAGCTCGGCCTGGCGCACCTTGTTGGCGCGCATCCCGCTGCTCCAGATGGGCACCGAGAGGTTCACGCCCCACAGGGTGGCCGGGAACCAGTCCGTCTCCACAGGCCCCCCCGTGCCGAAGCTCTGGCGCTGGTGGCTGAGGAATCCGAACAACTTGGGCATGTAGGAGGCCTTCTGGTTCCGGACGTCCATTGTCTGCAGGCGCACCAGTGTGCCCGCCAGCTGGTGGTCGATGTGCGTGTTCAGGTCGATGGTGCGTGAGACGAGTGCCCGTTCGTCGGGGTCCTCCACGATGGTGCCGAGCGCGTCGGTGAGCTCCAGGGGCGTGTCCGCGGGCAGGCCGAGGACCAGGCGCAGGTAGGCCAGCGCCACCTGCTGTTGCTGGGCGAAGCTGCGGGCGCGGTCACGTGCGCTTGCCAGCGCAATGGCCAGGCGGTCGCTGTCGGTGCCTTCCATGAAGCCCACTTCCACCATGGCCTGCGCCTCGCGCAGGCTTTTCTCCAGAAGGGGAACGGCGTCCGCGGCGAGGCGGGCGCCTTCACGCGCAGCCAGCGCCCCGAGGTAGGCCTTGGCCGCCTGTGCCATGGCGTCCGCACGGGCCTTCTCCAGCTCCTGCTCGCTTTGCACACGCAGCTCGCGGGTGGCCTCGAGTCCCACCAGGTAGCTGCCATCGAACAGCAGCTGGCTCAGTTGTGCGGCACCGGTCACCGTCCAGGGCACACCGAACTGCACCTCGAGGAGCTCGGGCTGCCCGCCGAAGAAGTTGGGCACCACGCTGGTGGGCACATCGATGTAATTGGTCAGCCCGCCGGTGACCTCCAGCTGGGGCAGCCCGATCGCCAGCACCTCCTTCACCCGTGCACGGGCCTTGGCCGCAGCGAGCTCACTGCCCTGAACCGCATAGCTCTGCTTCGCGGCCAGGTCGAGGGCCTGCTTCAGCCCCAGAGACAGGGGGCCCTGGGCGGTCAACGGGCATGTGGGGAGCACCAGTGCGGTGGCGAGCGCCAGTGCGGACGTCAGGGTTCTCATCAGGGACGGGCTTTCTTGGCTTTCTTCTCGAGGTAGGTGATGCCCTTGCGGCTGGCGATGCCGCGGACATGGTATTCCAGATGCTTCCACAGCACATCGGAGAGGCTGAACCGGTCCGGCGGGAACACACGCCCGTCCCACGTGGAATCGATGCGCGCCATGTAGAGGCGTGTCACCACCTCCACGTCGAGGTCGGCGCGGTAGAGGCCCTCGGCGATGCCCTTCCGCAGGTTGGTGGAAACGCAGGTGTGGATGTCCTCCTGCTGGCGCTGTTCCATGATGGCCCAGGCGCGTGGGTGGTATTTTTGCAGGTCGAACTGCACGCTGGGGTGCACCCCGCCGATCTGCCCCACGATGAAGCGGGTGACCTCCTCGTTCTCGTCGATGGCGTTGAGGCCCCGGGCACAGATGGCATTGATGGCGTCACGGTGCATGGTGCATACCATGGCCACGGTGGACTCCACAAGGTCGTTCTTGTCGGCGAAGTGGCCGTAGAGGGTCTTCTTGCTGATGCGCAACTGCCCGGCCACGTCGTCCATGGTGAGGCTCTTGATGCCGAGCCGCAGGAACAACTGCTTGGCCTGCTCGAGGATCTCCTTCCGGCGCGTTTCCATGGCGACCGCAACAACACCGGTCCACGACCGGGGGTTCAAAGGTAGCACTCGGGAAACGATTTAGTCCACAAAACGTTTCCGTAGGTCCTTTGAGTTGTGGAGCACGCCACGCCACGCCCCCTCCACCTCCCTCCTCCTTCGTTCCTTTGCGCCAGAATGCGCGGAGAGCAGTGGGAATGGCGATAGCGGCGAGAACGCTCGCACGCACACCGTTCCTCCACATTCACCGCCTTCCCCATCCGCACCATGCAGTCCATCAAACACGTTCTCGACGACACCGCACTCACCGGCACCACGGTCACCGTGGCCGGCTGGATACGCACCTTCCGTAACGACCGCTTCATCGCCCTCAACGATGGCAGCACCGTCCGCAACCTGCAGTGCGTGATCGACCCGGAGCAGGTGGATGGCTCCACACGGGCGCGCTTCACCACCAGCGCAGCAGTGAAATGCACGGGGGTCATCGTGGAAAGCCGAGGAAGCGGACAGCGCGTGGAGATGGCCGTGGCTGCCGTGGAGGTGCTTGGAGACAGCGATGCGGAGAAATACCCCATCCAGCCCAAGAAGCACAGCCTGGAGTTCCTGCGTGACAAC
>CAZUNW010000034.1:0-5137 GCA_964621425.1 uncultured Chryseobacterium sp.
GGTTCATGGTGGCCGGGTCGTAATTGCCGCCCGCCACGGGACTGGGCCCCGTCCAGGTGCCACCGGCTTGGGGTGTGCCGCCGAGCTGTGCGAAGAGGCTTGCAGTGTTGCTGGTGCTGCAGAGTGTGAGGGCGCCATTTGTGCCTGCATTGGCGACCGGGTTCTCCACGACAGTAATGGTGGCTTGTGCGTTCGGGCAGGGCGCCGCACCAGTGACGGTGTAGGTGTAGATGCCCGGGTTCATGGTGGCCGGGTCGTAATTGCCGCCCGCCACGGGACTGGGCCCCGTCCAAATGCCACCGGCTTGGGGTGTGCCGCCGAGCTGGGCGAAGAGGCTGGCGGCGGCGCTGTTGCTACAAAGCGTTAGGGCACTGCTTGTGCCAGCGTTCGGTCCGGCATTTTCGACCACCGTCACGGTGGCCTGTGCATTGGGACAGGGCGCCGTGCCGGCAACCGTGTAGGTGTAGATTCCCGGGGCCATGATGGCCGGGTCGTAGATGCCACCGACGATGGGGCTGGGTCCCGACCAGGTACCACCGGCCTGTGGCATCCCACCCAACCGGGTGACGAGGTTGGTCGATGGGCTGTTCGCACAGGTGGTGAGGTTGCCATTGGTCCCCGCGTTCGGGCCGCTGGAGATGGTCACGGTCACGGTCGATGCCGCATTGGTGCAGGCATTGCCTACCGTGTAGGTGTATAAGCCGGCCGGATCGCTGCCCGGAATGAAGATGCCTGCATGAGGTACACCACCAGGGCCCTGCCACACACCGCCGGCATCCGGTGTTCCGCCAAGGCTCATGAAGAGGTCGATGTTCACACCTGTTGCGCACGCGTTCGCCAGGCCGTTCAATCCCGGGTCAGGAGGAGCTATCCCCCCCAGCACGGTGATGACATTGATCGAGGTGGAGGCCACGTTCTCGATCGGGCAATTGCCGTCCCGCGCCTCCACATAGACGTTCACCGGGGAATTGCTGATGTCGCCTGTCCAGCACAGCGTGGCCGTGACCGGATTGGTGCCGCTAACCGTAAAGCTGGACCCCGGCAACAGGGTGGTTGCGTTCGAGATGAGGGTCAATGTGGTGGACGCATCGGTGTCCTCAAATACCACGTCCACGCAGAAGGCAGCACCATCGCAGACCTCGATGGTGTTGCTGCTGAGCAGCAGGCCGCCGCTGTTGTTCTGCAGTCCGTTCGTGGTGGGGGCGTTCCCCGTGCAGAGCATCACCACGAAGATCTGGTCGCGCATCACCGTACCGATCAGGTTGCCCAGGGCATCGAACTCCTGCACAAGCAGCGTGACCACGTAGTTGCCCTGTAGCGCGGGGCTGAACGTCAACTGCCCGGTTACGGGGTCGAGGCTGATGCCCGTGATCGGGCTGGCCCCCGTGTACACGCCGGCATAGGGCACCGAGGTGGGAGCGGGCGCTGCGAAACGTGCATTGATCAGCGAATACACGAGGGTGTGTCCATCGGGCTCTGTTACCCCATAGTTGTAGTTCACCGTCTGTCCAGCGCATACGTATGGGATGGACAGATCGCTGAAAACGGGGGAATTGTTGCAGGGTGCTGTGGCATTGTCCAGCATGGCCTCCAGGTAAATGCCCGGTGTGCCGGTCAGGTTGACCGTGGTGTTCCGGCAGCAGATGGACCAGCTGATGGTCCAATCATCGCAAGCGGCCAGGTTCACGACGGTTTGGAACCGGTAGTGTTCGATGCCCGGCAGCGTGCCACCATTGCAGGTGCTGTTGGGCAGGGAGGAGGGGCATAGCTGCGAGACCTCTGTGCCGATGGGCACCGGCAGCGCGTTCAGGGTGAAGGTCGTCCCGCAATCGCTCTGAAAGGTGAGGTTCTGCGGGATGGGGTTCACACCCGAGCAATCGACGAACAGGTCCAGGTTCACCAGGTATTGATTCCCGCCCAGGCACTGGTAGGTGATGCTCCCGCCGGAATAGTGGTTCGCCAACAGGGAATAACCCGTCAATAGGCCTCCCGCCACAAGGAGAAAAGCCCGCCACCACTCCAATATGTGCCCTGCGTGGCGCATTGCCTGCCGGTCAATGACTTTGGTTAACCTACGAAGATAGTCCGGGATCCGACGGACGGCGCCGCGTTCCCGTGCTGGTGGTGGCGCACAGGCCTGCCAGCCCGGGCCGATCTTGGTCCTGGTGCGGGGTGGTACATCGTTCCACGTGGTGTAGTTTTGGCGCCTTATCGGAACGCGTGCACACTGGACATCCCCGACCGGCTAACCCCGAACGCCTCTGGCCGGTGCTTGCCCGGCCCTTTTCCCTCATCCTGCTCGCCGCATTGCCGGGCGCCTTGCTGGCCCAGCGGCCGGACTCCCTCGGTGCGGTTGCCGGCCCGGATACATCCAGCGCACTTCAGGAGCGCGTCCCGGTCTACACCGTCACCAGCAGTGACCTGGACTCGGAGCTTGGCTCCCAGGACATCTCGGGCATCCTGCAATCCTCCCGCGACGTGTATGCATCCACAGCCGGGCTGAGTTGGGGCACGGCCCGGTTCCGCATTCGCGGGTTCGACGGTGAGAACACCTCCGTGCTGATCAACGGCATCCTGGTCAACGACCCCGAGGCGGGGTGGGCGACGTGGTCCCAATGGGGCGGATTGAACGATGTGACACGCACCATGGAGGTCCGCACCGGCCTTTCCGCATCCCGCCTCGTATTCGCCGGGATCGGAGGCTATTCCGCCATCAATGCCCGCGCCAGTGACCAGCGCCGTGGGACCCGCATCTCCTATGCGCTCAGCAACCGCGTCTACGATCACCGCGTGATGCTGACCCACAGCACCGGCATGATGAAGAACGGCTGGGCTGTGAGCGCATCCGGCAGTTGGCGCTATGCCAATGAGGGCTACGCGGAGGGCACCTTCTTCAACGCCGCCGCCTACTTCCTGAGCGTGGAGAAACGCATCAACGACCGGCACAGCATCGGATTCACGGGATTCGGGGCGCCGATCCGCCAGGGGCGGCAGGGCCTGGCCGTACAGGAGGCCTATGATCTTACGGGCGACCCCTACTACAACCCGTTCTGGGGTTACCAGGACGGCCAGAAGCGGAACGCGCGCGTCAGTTTCGACCACAAGCCCATGGCCGTGCTGAGCCACTATTGGACGCCGGACGACCGCACCACCTGGACCACGAGCCTCTACTACACCGCCGGTCGAGACGGGCAGACCAACATCAACTGGTTCGATGCCAAGGATCCCCGCCCGGACTACTACCGCTACCTGCCCAGCTATTTCGCCGCCACCGATCCCGATGAAGCGGCGCGCATCACCGCCGCGTGGCAGGACGGAACAGCCGGCCAGATCGATTGGGACCAGCTCTACTTTGCCAACCGCAAGAACCTGTATACCGTGCAGGATGCCGATGGCATTGCCGGACTTGACATCACCGGTAACCGCAGCAAGTACATCGTGGAGGATGTGCGCAGTGATCCGCGCCGGTTCGGCCTCAACAGCGTGTGGTCCCGCGAGGTCGATGAACGCACGCACCTCACGGCAGGCGTGGGCTACCATGACCACGTGACGCACAACTACCGAGTGGTCGACGACCTGCTTGGGGGGGATTTCTGGCTGGATGTCGACCAGTTCGCTGACCAGGTGTCCGCTGACCCGGCCGTGGCCCAGAACGACCTGGACCGACCAAACGCCGTGATCACCGTGGGCGAGCGCTTCGGCCATGACTACGACATCCGTGTGCGCCAGTCCACCGGATTCGCGCAGTTGGAGCGTCGCTGGCAGCGCGTGGAGGCCTATGTCTCCGCCATGGCAGGGCACCAGTCCTTCCTGCGTGAAGGCTTCATGACCAACGGACGGTTCCCGGAAAATTCATTTGGCCGCTCGGAGGTCCAGCGCTTCTTCCACTACGGGGTCAAGGCTGGTGCGGTCCTGAAGCTGAGCGGCCGCCAGTTCCTCACGCTGAACGGAGCGTACCTCACCAGGCCACCGCTGGCCCGCTGGTCCTACCTGTCACCCCGCACACGCGACGCCGTGGTGCCGGGCCTCACCACCGAAAAGGTCACCAGCGCCGACCTGAGCTACGTGGTGCGCTTCCCGCGGCTGAAGGGACGTGCCACCGTTTATTGGGCCAACATCGCCGACCAGGTCTGGGCGCGGTCCTTCTTCCACGATGAGTTCCTCACCCTGGTCAACTACACCATGCGCGGTGTCGACCAGCAGCACAGGGGTGTTGAGCTCGGTGTGGAGGGCGGCATCACCTCCACGATCAGCATGAACGCCGCCCTCGGCACCGGGCGCTTCGTGTACTCCAGCAGGCCGCAGGCCACCATCACACGGGACAACAGCGATGAGGTGTTCGCCACCGACCGCACCGTGTATTGGAAGAACTACCGCGTGGGCGGCATGCCGCAGACCGCCGGGTCGCTCGGTGTCCGCTACAACAGTCCCAAGTTCTGGTTCATCAGCCTCACGGCGAACTATTTCGCGGACATCTACCTGGACCCCAACCCGGACAGGCGTACTGCAGAGGCCCTGGACGGGCTGGTGGTGGAGGACCCCCAATGGAACGCCCTGCTGGAGCAGACCCGCTTGGACAACGCCTTCACGGTCGACCTCTTCGGCGGCAAGTCGTGGATGGTCCAGCGCAAGTACCGCATCGCCCTCAACGTGTCCGTGAGCAACCTGCTTGACAACCGTGACTTTGTGGTGGGCGGGTTCGAGCAGCTGCGCTACGAGCGGATGGACGTCGACAAGTTCCCACCGCGCATGAGCTACCTCTTCGGCCGCACCTACTTCGCCATGCTGAGCATCGGATTCTGATCATGAAGCACCTGAACAACTTTTCGTTCGCCTCGACCGGCCTGGCCCTGATGCTGCTTGCAAGCGGCTGCGACAAGGAGCTTGACACCCCGCCGGAGCGCACCCTGCCCACCGGCTCCGTGCTTAGCATCAAGCGGCTGCGTGACCTGCACGGAACAGCGTTCAACTACCTGCCCCACCGCTTCACCGGCGACTCCTCCGTCTACGGGGTGGTAACGGCGGATGAGACCAACGGCAACCTTTACAAGAACATCTACATGCAGGACGACACGGCTGGGATCGTGCTGCGCCTGAAGAACTCCGGCGGCCTCTATGCCGGCGACCGCATCCGCAT
>CAZUNW010000034.1:5147-13942 GCA_964621425.1 uncultured Chryseobacterium sp.
ACCTGAAGGGCGTCACGCTGAGCAGCTATGCCGGCCTGCTCCAGCTGGATTCGGTGGACGTGGACAACAACGTAGTGAAGCAGGAGACCCTTGTTCCCGTGACCCCGAAGACCGTGACAGTCGCGCAGATCACCCCTGCCCTTCAAGGGCAGCTGATCCGGCTCGACAGCGTGCAGTTCATTGCGGACGAGGCGAATGGTGCGACCACCTGGAGCGATGCCGTGAACCAGAGCAGCGTCAACCGTACCCTGGAGGATTGCGACGGCAACACGATCATCGTGCGCACCAGCGGCTATGCCAATTTCGCTGCGCAGACCCTCCCGCAGGGCAACGGGTCCTTTGTCGCGGTGGTGGGCCAGTTCGGCAGCGACATGCAGCTCTTCGTGCACGACCTTTCCAAGGTTCAGCTAAATGGTCCGCGTTGTGGCGCCTTCGGCATCCAGCTCCTGTTGAAGGATTTTGAGGACGGCAGCGTGACCTCCGGCGGATGGACGCAACAGCAGGTTTCGGGTGCGGTGGCCTGGACAGCCTCCAGCAACTACGGTGCGATCAGCAACAACAGCGGTGGCGTTTTCTCCCCTTGCGAGACATGGTACATAAGCCCATCGGTGAACCTGAGCGGGGCCAGCGCCCCCCTGCTCGGTTTCCGCACCTCAACGGCCTTCTCCGGAGCCCAGCTGGAGGTTTTCGTGTCCACGAATTACACGGGTGGCGCACCGTCGTCGGCCACCTGGACCCCCCTGGCCCCGGCCTTGGCCACCAACGCCACCTGGACCCCCTCCGGATCGCTGGACCTGGTGCCGTACATCAGCGGGAACTTCCGCCTGGCCTTCAAGTACACGGGCACCGGCAGCGATGGCCGCCGCTGGTACCTGGACGACATCCTGATCACCGACAATTGAGCCTCTCGACAACGGAACATCCAAAACCGACCCCGAAGACATGAGACACTTTACGCTCCTGACCGCGCTCCTTCTTGGTGTGGGCCTGCATGCCCAGACCATCGTCGCCACCAGCTTCGAGAGCTGGACAGGCACGGTTCCCGATGGATGGGTGGGCGCCAAGACCAATTTCGTGGCGGACAGCATCCAGCAGGCCGACCAGAACATCCAGTTCGGTGTGTATGCCGTGCGCCTTGTGAACACCACCACCTCGCACAAGCGCTTCACCACCATAAGCCAGGCGGTAACCGCCGGCACGGCCTATAACATCAGCTTTTACGCCCGCGGCAACGGGGAGATCCGGACGGGTCTCTTCGATGGCCGTCCCACCGGTTTCGGCTATGCCACATACAACTCCTACATCATCGTCAACGGTGCGTCCTGGACCCCGTACACGCAGCAGGTGGTCGCGGAGAACGACACCATCGATGCCGAGTTCATCCTGAGCGTGCGCAGCACCCTGGCCGCCGGCGGCCACCTGGAGGTGGATAGCGTGCGTGTCTGGTCCGGCGCGGCCAACCCCCCTACGGATGCGAGCATCTTCCAGATCCAGTCCACCACAGACCCCAATGGTGCATCTCCTTTCGTGGGCCAGACCGTCAACACGGGCGGCGTGGTCAGCGGGGTTGCCGCCAACGGGTACTGGTTGCAGTCAGGCATGGGCCCCTGGACGGGCATCTTCGTGTTCGACGCATCCCCGGTGGCCCTTGGGGACAGCCTCACCCTCACCGCCCTGGTGGAGGAGTATTTCAGCCAGACACAGCTCACCGACGCCACCAACGTGAACATCATCTCCCCGGCGAATCCGGTGGATGTGATGCCCGCGCTCACCGGCGTGGCGGGGCAGGAGCAGTGGGAGGGCATGCTGGTGCGCGTGGCTGACGCCACCTGCACAAACGATGATATCGCCAACAACTTCGGCCAGTGGACCATCGACGACGGCTCGGGTGCCCTGCTGGTGAACGATTATGTCTACGCTTACACACCCACGCTGGGCACGGACTACAACGTGATC
Organism: uncultured Chryseobacterium sp.; assembly: GCA_964621425.1. Taxonomy (GTDB): domain Bacteria; phylum Bacteroidota; class Bacteroidia; order Flavobacteriales_F; family PHOS-HE28; genus PHOS-HE28. The sequence continues at coordinate 7,104 of CAZUNW010000034.1, forward strand.
GGTCTGGTGGCCTACAGCTTCAGCGAATGGAAGCTGGAGCCGCGCTTCGCCTCCGACGTGGAGGTGTCCACCGGTATCGAAGAGCAGTTGCTGGCCGCCACGCAGCTGTCCCCCGTTCCTGCGGGAGACATGCTCACGGTCGACCTGCAGGTGCTGGGAGCCCGCTACCAGCTGTGCGATGCCACCGGGCGCATGGTGCGCGAGGGTGCGTTCACCGCCCTGCGCAATACGATCACCGTCGCCGACCTCCAGCAGGGCCTTTACACCCTCACGCTGGCGATGGGTGATGCTCGCAGCAGCCTCCGTTTCGCGGTGCAGCGCTGATGGCCTTTCTTGGCGAGGGGCCCCGGAGCTTGCTCCGGGGCCCCTCGCCATTCCGGGGTGCCGGCTACTTCACCGGGCGCACCAGGATGACGAACACCGGGAAGTGGTCGCTCCATCCGTCTGTCCACGTATCCCCCACGAAAGTGCGGAACGGGTAGCCCATGAAGGCCCCCTCCGACTGCCGCAGGAAGGGTTCGTTGTACACCCGAGCCCCGTAGTAGCGATAGCGGTCGTCCTTGCGGTCCACCAGTGCGGGGGTGAGGATGATCTGGTCGAAGAGGTTCCAGGAATCCCGCCACGCGAGTGAGCCAATGCCCTTCTCGTAGAGTGGCAGCATGGGATTGAAGAGCACCCGGCCCACGGCCTTCTCCTTGTTTCCTTCGGCCATCAGCCCTCCCCGCACGCTCTTGTCCACAGGGTCGTCGTTCAGGTCGCCCATGTAGAGCACCCGTGCGCCGGGATCGGCCTGCTGGAGGGAGTCGATCAGGGCCCTGCCGAGGCGGGCCGCCAGCATCCGCTTGGGCTGTGAGCGTTTCTCACCACCCCTGCGGCTGGGCCAGTGGGCCACGATCACATGCATGGTGTCCCCGTCCATGATGCCGGAAACGAGCAGCTGGTCGCGCGTACGGAACGAGGTGTCCGCAGCGTCAGTGAGCCTTACACTGCGGTACCCCAGGAGTGTGAAGTAGCGTGGGTTGTAGAGGAGTCCGACGTCTACGCCCCGCCTGTCGGGACCCTCCTCGTGCACGATGCGGTAGCCGCGGTCGGCGATGGCCTCCGCCTTGACCAGGTCCTCAAGCACGCGCCGGTTCTCCACTTCGGCCAGGCCAACGATGTGCAGCCCGTCGGGATGTACGTCCCGCCCCATCTTCCCGATCACCCGCCCCATCTTCTCGACCTTGGTGCGGTAGCGGGCGGTACCCCACTGCTTCTTGCTGCCTGGGGTGTACTCCACATCATCGGTATCCGGCGAATCGATGGTATCGAACAGGTTCTCGATGTTGTAGAAGCCGATGCAGGCGGCTGTGAACCGCTGGTCGGACTGGGCGCATGCGGCCCATGCAAGGACCGTATGCAGCAGCAGGGTGATGGTGCGTGGACGCGACATGGCGGCGCAAGGTAGCCCGGCTCCGGGCCCCCGACGGATCAGCCGGCGAAAGCCCGCACCAGTGCCATCACCTCGTCAGGAGCCTGCACGTGAACCCAGTGCCCGGCGAAGTCGATGGTCTCCACCTGCGCGCGCGGGAACTGCTCCCGCAACTGCGGCAGGTCCTCGCGGGTGATGTAGTCGCTCTGCCCTCCGCGGATGAACAGGGTGGGGATGCGCACCACCTCGGGGCCAGCCGGTGCCAGAATGTCGGTGATGTCGCGTGCGATGAGGGGTACGTTGAACCGCCAGTCCAGGCGTTCCGTCGCCGCCCAAAAAAGTCCCTTCATCAGGAATTGCACCACCCCGGGCTCGGGGATGTGGGCGGTGAGGTGTTCCTCCACCTCCCTGCGGCCGCGCAGCTGCGCCAGGTCGCAGGTGGTGAGCGCCCGGAGGATGTGTGCGTGACGGTGCGGCGGGTATTCCCTCGGGCCCATGTCGATCACCACCAGCTTGTGCACCAGTGCCGGATGCCGCTGGGCCAGCACCATGCCCGTCTTGCCACCCATGCTGTGGCCCACGACCACCGCATCCTGCAGGCCCAGTTCGCCGATCAGGTGCGCCACGTCATCGGCCATCAGCGGGTAGGTGATCCTGTCCGTGTGCGGCGAGCGGCCGTGGTCCCGCTGGTCAACCAGCACCACATCGAAGGCATCTGACAGGGCCTTGCCGATGGTGTTCCAATTGTCGCTGCTGCCGAAAAGGCCGTGCAACACCACCAGCGGCCTGCCCTGTCCCATGCGGCGGTGATGCAGCGGCACGCTCATGGCAGCAGTTCGCGCAGGTAAAGCCGCACTGTGTTCTCCCAGCCGAACAGCAGGGCGTCGCACACCAGTGCGTGCCCGATGCTCACCTCCAGCAGGCCCGGTACGTGCAGGTGGAAATGGCGAAGGTTGTGTCTGTCCAGGTCATGCCCGGCATTGAGGCCAAGGCCATGCCTGCCCGCGGTCCATGCGGCTTCCACAAAGGGTGCCACCGCTGCGTCCGCACCGGCGGCGTACCGCGCCGCATAGGGCTCCGTGTACAATTCGATGCGGTCGGTTCCGGTGTCTGCCGCATGGCCCACCTGCTCGGGGTCGGTGCCCAGGAAGAGCGAGGTACGGATGCCCTCCGCCCGCAGCCGCCGCACCACCTCCGTGAGCATGGCCTTGTGGGTGCGGGCATCCCAGCCTGCGTTGCTGGTGAGCGCACCTGGGGGGTCGGGTACGAGCGTCACCTGCGCGGGGCGCACTTCGAGCACGAGGTCCATGAAGTCCGCCGATGGGTATCCCTCGATGTTGAACTCGGTGGTCAGCAACGGGCGCAGGGCCCGCACGTCGCTGCGGCGGATGTGCCGCTCGTCAGGCCTGGGATGCACGGTGATCCCCTGGGCGCCATGCTGTTCAAGCAGCAGGGCCGTGGCCAGCACGTCCGGGTTGTTGCCTCCACGCGCATTGCGCAGGGTGGCCACCTTGTTGATGTTGACGCTGAGGCGGGTCATGGGTTGCACTACCTTGCGGCGGCGGCGCCGAAATTACGCCCCTGACCAGGCCCATGCACGCCAGTGAGCTCATCGCCCCGGACCTGCCTCCGCTGAGGCCCTCCGACACCGTGGGCAGGGCGCTCGATTGGATGGAGGAGTTCAAGGTGCGGCACCTGCCCGTCACCGAGAGCGGCCGCCTGGTGGGCATCGTGCGCGATTCCGATCTTGTGGACCGCAACGACCCGGAGGCCCCCGTGCGCGAGCTGATGGCCCAGGTGGAGCTGCCATATGTGCGCGAGGGGCAGCACATCTACGATGTCATGAAACTGATGGCGGAACGCGGCCTGACCGTGCTGCCCGTGCTGGACCCCACGGGCAACTACCTCGGCGCCATCAATGAGCATGAAGCCCTGCGCCGGCTAGCCGAGGCCATCAACATCGGTGAGCCAGGCAGCGTGGTGGTGCTTGAGATGAACCAGGTGGACTACAGTCTGCAGCGCATCGCGGGCATCGTAGAGGGCAATGGCGCCCGGCTGCTGAGCGTGTACAACCGCACCCTGCCGGACGGACCGCGGATGGAGGTGACGTTGAAGGTGAACCGCGAGGACATCAGTGACATCCTCCAGTCCTTCGAACGCTTCGACATCCAGGTGAAAAGCACCTACCAAGGGTCGAGGTTCCATGAGGATCTGCGAACCCGATACGACGAGCTGATGCGTTTCCTGGACCTCTAGGCCCATGCAGCGTTCACGGCTCCAACGCGTTACCCGACCATGCGCATAGCCCTCCTGGCGCGCAAGCCCGAACCGGGCTCCCTGCCGCTGATCGCGGGGCTCCTGAAGGCCATGCCGGCCCATGGGCTCGAGCCTGTGCTTGACGCCGAGTTGGCCGCGCAACTCGCCGATCTGGGTCCTTTGCCCGGTGAGGCCGTGTTCGATGCGGGCACCCCGCCCGTCGGAGCCGACCTACTCATGAGCCTTGGCGGAGACGGCACCTTCCTCCGGGCGGTGGGGCTTGTCGCCCGCAGCGGTATCCCCGTGATGGGGGTCAACCTGGGTCGTCTGGGTTTCCTGGCCGCCCTGGGCCCCGGCGAACTCCATGGGGCCCTGGGCTTGCTGGCCCGCCGGCAGCACGTTGTGGAGGAGCGCATGTTGTTGCAGGTGACCGGTTGCGCGACGGAGCTGGGCGACATGGACCTGGCCTTCAACGATGTCAGTGTCCACAAGCGGGACACCTCGTCCATGATCGCCCTTCACGTGCAGGCAGGGGGGCGTTTCCTGAACACGTATTGGGCCGACGGCCTCATCATCGCGACGCCAACGGGCTCCACGGCCTACTCCCTGAGCTGTGGCGGCCCGATCCTGGACCCCGTCTGCAGCAACTTGGTGATCACGCCCATCAGCCCCCACAACCTCAACATACGGCCCATGGTGCTCCCCGATGCATCGGTGCTGGAGGTGGAGGTCGAGGCCCGTGAGCACAATTACCTCATCAACCTGGACAACCGCAGCATCACCCTGAGCGGGCGCCGACGGATCGGGGTGCGCAAGGCGGCGCAGGTGGCCCGCATCGCCCACCTGCCGGGCCATGATTTCTTCAGTACCCTGAGACAGAAGCTCAATTGGGGCCTGGATGTCCGGACCAGCCCCGGTGCCGGAGCCTAACTTTGGGCCCGTCGTTGCGTATAAAGGCGTCGGCAAACCAGCGTTGATCATCCGATGCGCCAGGCGCTGATCATCCTCCTTCTCAGCATTGCGCCGGGCCTTCGGGCCCAGGCCAAGGTCGGTGAGCTGGGCATCACCGGCGGGGTCGCTTACTACATCGGCGATCTCAACCCGTACAAGCACTATCCCAAGCGCACCCAGCCCGCCGGCGGCCTCATGTTCCGCCACAACTTCAACACGCGCTATGCCATGCGTGTGCAGGCCATATACGGGGTGCTGGAGGCATACGACAGCGACTCCCCGGACAGTCTGCAGCTGGCTCGCAACCTGAGTTTCCGGGCAGGCCTGTTCGAGTTGTCCGTGCTCGGTGAGGTCAACTTCTTCAATTACCGTGCCCTGGGCAAGGACGGCCGCAGTTGGACCCCCTTTGTTTTCGCCGGGCTCTGCTATTTCAGGGCCAACCCGCGCGCTGAGCTCAACGGCGATTGGATCGACCTGCAACCCCTGGGCACCGAGGGCCAGGCGGCCGGCGATGTGCCCGGTGCCTCCCGCGCCTACAAGGTGGACCAACTGGGCATCCCCTTCGGCGTTGGCCTGAAGTTCAATTTCGGAGGTCACCTGGACCTGCAGCTGGAGTGGGGCATGCGCCGCACCTACACCGACCACATCGACGATGTGAGCGGCAATTACGTGGACAGGGACCTGATCAACCCGCTGGCCGCCGAACTGGCCGACCGCAGCGCGGACAGCGAACTGGTGGACCGGACCGGGCAGGCCCGGGGCGACGGCCAGACCCGCGACTGGTACCAGTATACAGGCATCACCCTGTCGTACATCCTGACCAAGTTCACGGAGTGCGACGCCCTCTATTTCCAGAAACGGCGCTGATCCCCGCATTGTGCGATCTTTGTGCTCCGCTCCCCTGACCGGGGCGCCGCATGGACCTGAAGGCCCGAATCGACCCCGACCGCATCCCCGCCCACGTGGCGATCATCATGGATGGTAATGGCCGCTGGGCCACCCGCCAGGGTGAGCACCGCGTCGTGGGGCATTCGAACGGGGTGAAGGCCGTGCGGGACACCCTCGTTGGCGCCACCGAGATCGGCATAAGGTACCTCACTCTGTATGCGTTCAGCACCGAGAACTGGAACCGTCCGCAGGAGGAGGTGGACGCCCTGATGGATCTGCTGGTGCGCACCCTCATGAGCGAGGTGGACAGCCTCAACGAGAACGGGGTGCGCCTCAACGCCATCGGCGACCTGGAGAGCTTGCCGGGCGATTGCCACGCCATCCTGCAGCAGGCGATGGGACGCACCTCCCACAACACCCGCATCACCCTCACCCTGGCCTTGAGCTACAGCGCCCGTTGGGAGCTGGTGCGGATGGCCCGGCGCCTGGCGCTTGCCGTGAAGGAAGGGCGCATGGACGTGAACGCGATCGACGAGGCGGCCGTGGCGGCCCAGCTCACCACCGCCGGTATGCCTGACCCCGAGCTGCTCATACGCACCAGTGGTGAACAGCGCATCAGCAACTACCTGCTCTGGCAGATCGCCTACGCCGAGCTGTACTTCAGCAGCGTGCTATGGCCTGATTTCCGCAAGGAGGATCTTTTCGCCGCCGTGCTCGACTACCAGTCCAGGGAGCGCCGGTTCGGCCTCATCAGTGAACAGGTGACCCCCCGGTGAACAAGCTCCGCCTCCTCCTGGTCCTGCCGGCCCTGCTGGCGCTTGCCGCCATGGCGCAGGATGGTGCGCGTCCGGTGATGGACCCCGTTGCGCCCCGTGAGCTGGAGATCGGCGGCATCACCGTATCGGGCACCAGCACGGTGGACGTCAACGCGGTGATGCTGTTCAGCGGCCTCAAAGTGGGTCAGCGCATCACCCTGCCGGGTCCGCGTGTGGCCGATGCCGTGCGCAACATCTGGGAGCAGAAGCTCTTCAGCGATGTGCGCATCGAGGTGGCCGAGATCCGCGGACAGACCGCCTTCCTGAACATCGTGGTCACGGAGATGCCGCGCCTGTCCCGTTTCAAGTTCGAGGGAGTGTCCAAGGGCGATGCGGACAAGCTGCGCGAGCGCATGGACCTGGTGCGCGGGCAGCAGGTGAACGACGGACTGCTCGCCTCCACGCGCGGCACCATCCGATCGTATTACGTGGACAAGGGCTACCTAAACGCCGACGCCCGGATCGAGCAGTTCCCGGACACCCTCATGGAGAACAGCGTGCTGCTCATCATCAAGGCT
>CAZUNW010000034.1:13952-15665 GCA_964621425.1 uncultured Chryseobacterium sp.
CGCGGGTGCGAATCAGGGACGTGGTTTTCACCGGGAACGTTGCCCTCTCCGACGCCAAGCTGCGGCGCGCCATGAAGAAGACCCGGCGCGTGGTGTGGTACAACCCGTTCGCCGCCAGCAAGTTCCTGGAGAAGGAGTTCCGGGTGGACAAGGAGAACGTGGTGGAGACCTACAACGAGAAGGGATATCGCAATGCCGCCATCTTGCGCGACTCCACCTGGCTGGTGAACGACCGCCGCCTGATGGTGGAGGTGGAGGTGGAGGAGGGGATGCGATTCCATTTCCGGCATGTGCGCATCACCGGCAATACCAAGCACAGCGAACGCGAGTTGCTGGACATCCTGAACATCAAGCGGGGCGACGTTTACAACAAGAAGATCCTGGACAGCAGGATGTACATGAACCAGTCCGGCCGCGACATCAGTTCGCTTTACATGGATGACGGCTACCTGTCGTTCTACCCGGAGGTGATCGAGGTGGCCGAGGGGGACAGCATCGACCTGGATATCCGCCTGCGCGAGGGCAAGCAGTACCGCATCCGCAACGTGCTGGTGAAGGGCAATACGAAGACCAACGAGCACGTCATCCGCCGCGAGATACGCACCAAACCCGGCCAGCTGTTCAACCGCAGCGATGTGTTGCGCACCCAGCGCGAACTGGCCAATCTGGGTTATTTCGACCCGGAGAAGCTGGGGGTGAACCCGGTGCAGGACGCCCGTACCGGGTCGGTGGACCTGGAGTACACTGTGGAGGAGAAGCCCAGCGATCGCCTGGAGTTGAGCGGTGGCTGGGGCGCCGGCCGACTGGTGCTGTCCCTGGGCCTGTCGTTCACCAACTTCAGCCTGCGCAGCATCACCCGGCCCGAGGCGTGGCAGCCCCTTCCGGCGGGCGACGGGCAGACCCTGAACCTGCGGGCCCAGACCAACGGACGTTTTTTCCAGAGCTACAGCCTGAGCTTCGTGGAGCCTTGGCTCGGCGGCCGCAAGCCAAACGCGCTCAGCTTCTCCGTGTACCACTCGACCCAGACCAACGGTGAGCGCAGGTACATCGATACCGAGCTGGGCCGCGTGGACAACCCGCTGCGCCAGTCGCTCCTGATCACCGGCGGATCGGTTGGCCTCGGTAAGCGCCTGACCTGGCCGGACGACTACTTCCTGCTCCGCCAGACCATCAGCTACCAGCTGTACGACCTTCGTAACTGGAACCAGCTCTTCGCTTTCAACAACGGCCAGAGCAACGTGTTGAGCTACCAGATCCAGATCTCGCGCAACTCGGTGGACCAGCCCTTCTTCGCCCGCAGCGGCTCCGATGTCACCCTCAGCCTGAAGGCCACACCGCCCTACTCCCTCTTCCAGCCCGACCGGGATTTTGCGTCGGAACCCCCGGCCCAGCGCTACAACTGGGCGGAGTTCCATAAGTGGAAGTTCACAACGCTCTGGTACACACGCATCACACGCAGCAAAAGCGGCCATGACCTGGTGCTGATGACCCGCGCCGGTTTCGGCTTCCTGGGTCGCTATTCCAAGAGCGTGGGCAACAGCCCCTTCGAGCGCTTCTATCTGGGCGGAAGCGCCCTCACCGGGTTCCAGCTGGACGGCCGAGAGATCGTGGGCCTGCGAGGCTACGACGACCTGTCACTGGCCCCCAGCACCGGCAACTTCCTCATCAACAAGTACACCGCCGAACTGCGCTTCCCCATCTCCCTCAACCCCT
>CAZUNW010000035.1:0-472 GCA_964621425.1 uncultured Chryseobacterium sp.
CGATGCCGGGAACAGGTTGGAGCCTGCCATGAGGTAGTTGCGCAGCACAGCCTCGCACTGTGGCTCGCTTACCCCGGTGATATCATGCAGCTCCTTTGCAGCACCTCCAGATCCCTGTATGGCCCGGGGCTTGCGGCGGATGAGTCTGCCGGTGGTCCGTTCGGACTCCACACCGAATGTGCTCTCGATCCATGACGCCAAAGGGTGCTGTGTGAACGCTTCGTAAACAGCAGGGGGCGCTTCGTTCGATGTCACCGCCTTAGTGATGGCCTCCCGCACAGATCGATCGTCATGGTCCAACTCCGGGGTCTTGCGCTCAAGGAATTCATTGATCACCTGTCCTGCTGTGATGCGCGTGCCGAACAGGGTGGTTGCTACGCGTGCGACCTCGCGTTTCTGGTCTTCAGAGTCGCCCCCGCTTGCCATGGTGGCGGATGTACCCACACAGATCATCTCCGGGCTATTGAAGGCT
>CAZUNW010000035.1:482-3969 GCA_964621425.1 uncultured Chryseobacterium sp.
GCAGCGCCGGATGAGCATGGCCACATCCGCGCCCTGCCTGCCGCGGTACGTGTGGAGCTCATCGAACGCCAGGAACTTGAGGCTCTGTGCCATGCGGATGAGGTTACGATCCTCACTCCGCGTGAGCATGAGCTCCAGCATCATGTAGTTGGTGAGCAGAATGTCGGGGGGGGATTCCCGGAGTTTATCACGCTCATCACCTTTTTCTTGTCCAGTGTACCGGCCCCAGGTTACGGGGCGCGCATCTTCAGCATAACCGTGTCCGAGGAACTTCATGAGCTCCTCATCCTGGCTGTTAGCAAGGGCGTTCATGGGATAGACCACGATGGCTTGCACCCCTCGCCCAGTGCCAGTGCGGAGCACGTGATCTACGACCGGAACGATATAGGTCAGGCTTTTGCCGGATCCCGTGCCGCTCGTGAGCACATAGGACCGTTCCTCTTTGGCTTTTAGGATGGCCTCTTTCTGGTGGCGATGCAGGAAGAGAGGCTTGCCGATGAAATCGCTCTCGCTCTTACCAAACCGGAAGATCTTGGAGCACTCCTTATGCAGAACTCCATTCTTAACAAGCTCGTCAATGGAACCACCCGGCTCGAATGAGGGATTCAGCTGAAGGAGTGGGTCCGGCCAGAGTTCTCCGCTATTCAGGGCGTGGTCGACTTTCTCCTTGATCCGCTTGTCTTGGATCTTGATAAAGCTGCGTGTGTAGCGTGCGTAGTCGAGGACAAGATTGTCTCGGAGGTTGAAAGCGTTCATAGGTGGCCGTTAGTATCACTTGGTGCAGCGCTGCAAAATACCGACTATCCTGCGAGGGAAGTTTCGGAGGCACAAGGGGATGAACGGGGGTGTTCGGCACGAGAGCGGATGCCTCCGGCGAGGGCTTCAGGAACAGTAAATGGAGCCAAGATGTCCCCCCAACAACGCCAAAACGTGACGCAGCCCGGCGCTTTTTTGGGGGGAGTTGGAGCCTACCCCGATGGAAGTATGCCACAATCGGTTAGAACATTCCCGGAACGACACACGGCAGGGGCCGTTGGGTGGGCGGCTGGTCCTGCCCGGAACGGCCGCAGGACGGGGCGGAAGATGCAGGAGCAGTTCGTGGAGCGTCTGGACCGTCAGGGCGTCTATTCCGACAGCGGAAGCCTTTGAGGCTGAGGGGCGAAGGGAGCGCAGACAGCGGCTCTGACGGCCGTTTTGGGGCATTGGGGAGCTGGCTGACGTCTATGGACGTCGGCGGAGCGTCTCGTCAAAACGTCAAGCCCACGGCTGGCGAGGCTTTCCGGAGGTTGCTGGACCTCTCCGCGCATCGCGCGGGTCCTTTGTTTTCCGGGTGTCTGTACGACATCCCGCATCCGGTTGGATGCACAGGGCCCGTTCCGCGGGAAGTCCGCGCCGGCCGCGCGATCCGGGCGGGGCCACCCGGTCCGCTTATCTTTGCCTGCTGTCCGTCAGGGACTTGCCTTTGGAAGCGGATGCCGGTGCGTCCGCGTGGGGAGGTCCGCGGAGCGCATGGGCATGAAGCACGTCAAGGGGTCGGGTTGGATGCTGCTGGCGGCCCTGCTGCTGCTGGCCGGCTGCGTGGGTGGCAGGCGCAACATCAACTACCTGCAGGATGCGGCGCTTACCAGCGGGTCCGCAAAGCTGTTCGAGAACCGCAAGTTCGAGTACCGCGTGCAGGTGAACGACGTGCTGAGCATCCGTGTACTGGGCCTTGACGAGGCCACCCACCGCTTCTTCAACGTGGAGAACCAGAACAACTTCCAGGGCATGAACGATGCGGCCCTTTACGTGAACGGGTTCTCGGTGGACAAGAACGGCCAGGTGCAGCTGCCCACGGTCGGCCGCATCAAGGTGCAAGGCCTTACTGTGGGTGAGGCGCAGGACCTGGTGCAGCGCAAGATCAACGAATACTTCACCAACGCCACGGTGATCCTCAAGATGGTGAGCTTCCGCATCAGCGTGATGGGCGATGTACGCAACCCTGGCATGTACTTCGTGTACAACAACCAGATCACTGTCCTGGACGCGCTGGCCATGGCCGGCGGCCCCAATGAGTACGGTGACAAGAGCAAGGTGACGCTGATGCGCCAGAGCGACCGCGGGGTGCAGGCCCTTTACGTCGACCTTTCCCGCACCGATGTGCTGGCCAGCGAATACTACTACCTGCTTCCCAACGATGTCATCTACGTGCCCACCCTGAAGGCACGCGCGGGCCGCATGAACCTCGAGCTATTGTCCGTGCTGTTCGGCGCGATCAGTGCCCTGGCCCTGGTGGCCAACGTCATCATCCTCAACCAGAACAACTGATGGCCCCGACCACCGGTAACGCCGAGACGATCGACCTGCGCGCCATCCTCCGCAAGGTGGCCGCCAAGTGGTGGCTCTTCCTGATCACGCTGACGCTTTCGGGCGCGGGCGCATTCCTGTACATCAAGACCACCCCCAAGCAGTACCTGGTCTCGGCCACGATGCTGATGGGTGAGAAGAGCCGCAACGGATTCGGCGGCGCTCCGGACGAGTTCATGAAGGGCATGTCCTTCCTGCGCAGCGGAGGCGACATCGAGGACCACGTCGCTATCCTCACCTCGCGCACCAACGTGGAGAAGACGATCAAGCGGCTGGACTTCGGCATCAGCTACTTTGAGCGGAGCAACTTCCTGACAAAGGAGCGGTACGACTATCCGCCGTTCAAGGTGACGCTGGACACGGCCTCGCTGCAGATCACGGGCGTGCCCGTTCATGTGTCCGTGGACAAGGCGAAGGGCACCTACCGTGTGCAGGCAACTGCGAAGAACGTGCGGCTTTACAATGTGAAGCAGCAGGTGGTGGTGGGAGAGTTCCTGGAGGAGGTGGAGATCGACCAGACGGTGCGCATCGGCGAACCCTTCGTGGGCCCGAAGCTGGGCTTCACCATCCAGTTCCCCGAGGACCGCACCTACGATGCGGACAGCGACTACTTCTTCTACATCAACAGCCTGGAGGGCCTCACCAAGCTGTATCAGGGGATGATGGTGGCCGAGCCGTCCAGCGACAACAGCAACATCGTTCAGTTGAGCCTGGTGGGTGAGGTGGTGAGCAAGGAGCGGAACTTCCTGAACAAGCTGATGGAGACCTATATCGAGGGCGAGCTGTACAAGCAGCAGCAGAAGGGTCTCAAGACGATCAACTTCATCGACAACCAGATCGGTTCGGTGAGCGATTCACTGCGTCAGGTGGAGAGCAGCATGGAGAACTTCCGCGGTGCCAGCGGAGGCATGATCAGCGCGGGCACCACGAGCGACGCGCTCTTCCATGAGCGTTCGCGGCTGGAGGACGAGCGCAGTTACGTGATGCAGAAACGCCAGTACTGCCAGACCATCCTGGACAAGCTGCGCGGTGCGAGCGACTTCCGCAACGTGCCGGCCCCCTCGAGCTCGGGCATCGACGATCCGGTGCTCAACAGCCAGGTGATGCAGCTCACCCAGCTTTACGCGGACCTTGCCGCGCA